>JBJEKY010000001.1:0-5406 GCA_051878875.1 Lachnospiraceae bacterium
GCTTGAACTATTCAAAATGAAGCATGAGCGGTGCCATTCGCATTTCGCTGCGCTTCATGCTCATGACGCGCTGTCGTGCTATGCATCCAGTCCGAAATACAGCTTTAGGCGAGCAAGCTTTCCTTGGCTGTATTCCGTCCTGCCTGCGCACCGCTCGTAGAAACGCACAGCTTCCAGTTTGCCAAACTCTTTCGTATGGGATATCTTTCTGAACGAAGAAAATGAAAAATAAAAAAAGAAAAGCCTTCCAGCGATTTTGACGCGTAGCGTCAACCGGCGAGAGGCTTCTTTTTTTGCTTTTTTTATCTCTTTGTTGTATTTATATTACCACAAAATGGCCGAAAATTCAAGACTGGTAATGGGTTGGAGCCGGGACTATAATCATCTGCACAAGGTTCGAAAGAGGAGGAGTGCACGTGGAAAAGGATTGGGTTGTTTTGTTGGAACAAACGAATTCCATTGAGAAGGTCATGGAAACCAACCAGGCGGCGGAGCGCTATGGTTTGGAACTGACCAGGCAGGATGCGGAGCTGATCTTACAGGAACGGGGGAATGCATTAAAAGAACAGCGAAGGATCGAGTTCGGAGAGGGAATTGCGGAGAAATTGATCTACGAGTTTTGCGATTCCCATTTCCTGACGCAGGATTCCTATGCGGAAACCATCATCCGTCTGCAGGAGATTTTTTACCTGTACAAAAATGAAATGAACGATGAAATCACGGATGATGAGTTACTGCATCTTATGAAGGAGCAGTATGAGCAGATCTGTTTTGGAGATCTGGACTATCTGGAAACCACCGGCCTTGCCAATTTTGCCCAGGCGGTGAGGGCTGGATATGGAGGATTCCAGGCTTCGGACGGATATGGCCAGGCGCTGCAATTCGACGAAGTGCAGCGGTGGGATTATGACCTGTATCTGGAAACCTTGCGTGAACTGTGTTGGGGGTAGAGTATGGAGTATAAAATGGAAGAACTGGTCCCTATCGTGGGACAACTGGCAGGAGAGTATACAGGACATGCCAGCACATCGGTCACCTATGAGACAGCGGAGCAACTGATGGAGGCCGTGCTGTATTGTATCCGGGAAGCCCGGAGCGTGGCATCAGCTCAGGATAAATCACCCACCGGGGAACTGTCCGGCGGTCAACTATTGCCGGCCCGGCAGGTCTATGATGCGGGACGGACTCTGGTGGAGGAAAAAACCCGGACAGCATTGCAATTTTACAACCGGATACTGTCATCCTTTGTAAGCTATGACAACGCCTGCCTTTATGATACGGTGGTAAAAGGGATCCCGGAATTTTTCAAGTGGTATGATGTGCGTTTTTGTCCTCAGGATACCATTCTGACACTGGATTATCCTGTGTTAAAGGATCTTTCCGGTTATCAGGGCATTGACCGGATCTATGAGTTCCTTCGCTGTGTGGAATGGGAGCAGGAGTTCCTGGGCTGCTTTTCCGAGCGGGAGATTGTGGACTTATTAAGTCGCTACAGCAGGTATTACCGGAGCATGATCGAAAACCTTGCCGAAATCGTGTTGACCGTACTGGCACAGCAGATACTGGCAGGAAGGATGATACTGCGGGTCGAGGAAGAACTTGAACCGGAGGAGTATGAGCGGATGAAACAATCCCTCAAAGAATCCGAGACCGGCGATTTGGTGAGGTTGCTAGCTGAAGGACTAGACCGGTTTCTACAAACCTGCGGCATAGAGGATCTTAATCTGAAATCTTATCTGGAGTTGGCACTTCCGGGAATCGTGATGAGGTTACAAGCTTCCGTAAATTTCTCTGAGGTATTGTAGTGCAACATCAGAGCAGTCTGCATTTTGCCTGATATACAGAACTACACCGTGTATCATGATTGACTTATATGACAAAAAGTGTTATATTGTAGTTAATAAAAGAGGTGTTACCGATAGACGGTTGCCCTCAGAAAATGTTTAGTTATGAAATAACCGCAATCTTTCTCAGGGACTGGCGGTTATTTTTTCGTTCTGCTTGCTCCTAGGCTATAACCCAGGCTAAATGCCGTAATACATAAGCTAATTACAGATATTAAATCTGACAAACTCAGCATAGGCCATCACCCTCCTCCTATGTAGTCGGAGGGACGAAACGCCCTCCGCTAAAGAGGGCAACCGCCTACCATCTTGGTAACACCTAAATACATAATAACATATAGAAATATTTTCGGTAAAGAACTTGTACAGATTTCACCTGACTTTTCGGGGCGAAATAATTTGACGAAAAAACCTGCTTCCTGTAAACTGGTTTTAGGTCGCCGTCTGCGGCCCGAAAGAAAGTTATGAAAAGATAGGGGGAGAATAGAGTGTCTACATTTCGAATGCTGAAAAACATCTTAAAGGTCTGCAAAAATGCCAGCCTTTATTATATCGTTTTACTGGTTCTGCTGATTTCCAGCAGTTTCTTTTCCACCTATCCCATCACATACATTGAAAAGGCCATCAATATCTGTACGGACAGTACCTATCCGGATCGGACCAAAGCATTTTTAATAGCGGGAGCAATTTATCTCATCCTGCATGTTACGAATGTAATCCTTACTGCCCTGTTAGAGTATGTCAACGTGATCATCGAAACCAGGATCGGACATGAGCTAAGGATGAAGCTGTACGCGAAACTGCAGAGCGTGCCCATGTCCTTTTACGATGACAAAAATTCCAGCGATTTAGTGGTGAGACTGGTGCAGGATAACGACATCACCGTGACGGGAATGTTGAAACCGGTAGCCTATATCATCAAGGATATGTTTGTTTTTATCTTTGGTTTTATTTATATGTCCAGGATCGACCTGGAGATCACGCTGGTGATGATCCCCATTGGAATCTTGATATCTGTTTTCGCACTGAAAACAGGCCCCAGGATTCAGTCACTTACGGAGGACGAGCGGAAAACAAACTCGGTTCTGTGGCAGAAATTTACCGAAAATATCAAAGCCATTAAGGAGATCAAAGCTTACATACAGGAAAAACGATGCTATGAAAAAGTGGCTGACAGCAGTTTAGATACCAATAAAAATATCAGAAGGCTCCAACGCTACATCATCACTACCTCCGGTCTGGACAGCGCGTTCTTTATGTCCATTATTGCTTTTATCATGATCTACGGCGGATACAAGGTTTCCATCGGTACTCTGTCGGTGGGCGGTCTGACAGCCTTAATGATGTATAACGGACTTCTGACAGACCCGCTGATGAACTTTTTTGACTATTATCAGCAGATCCAACAGGTCGTGGTCAGCTCTGAGAGGATTTTTTCCATTCTGGAGGAAAAAGACGAGACTGACGAAAAAGAAGAAGCGCGCAAAATCATCAAGCGTGATTTCAAGGAATGCCTGGAAATCGAGGATATCCACTTTTTCTATAAGGACATTCCCACCATTGACGGGGTGTCCATGAAGATCAGGAAGGGCGAAAAGATTGCTTTTGTAGGTCAGAGTGGTTGCGGAAAAAGCACACTTTGTAAGCTTTTGATCCGGTTTTATGAACTGCAAGAAGGGAAGATCTGCCTGGATGGTATCAACATAAAAGATATCCGGCTGGACAGCTTACGGTCTACGATTGGCATTGTGTTCCAGGATCCCTTCTTGTTTTCCGGTACCCTGCGGGAAAACCTTTTGTTTGCAAATCCGGAGGCAACGGAGGAACAATTGCAGAAAGCCGTTGAGGTTTCGGGCATTCATTTTTTCCTGGACAATCTGGAAAATGGACTGGAAACCTATATCGGGGAAAACGGAACTAACCTGTCCGGCGGAGAGCGGCAGAGGATTTCTATTGCAAGGATCGTGCTGAAGGATCCGGAAATCCTGGTGCTGGATGAGTCCACTTCTGCGCTGGATCCCATCACCACCATGGAAGTGACAAGGAACTTAACGGAGCTATTCAAAGATAAAACCATGATCTTTACAGCCCATAAGCTGGCATCCATCGTACATTTATGCGACTGTGTCTATATGTTTCGCCGTGGTAAGATCGTAGGCTGCGGAACCCACGAAGAGCTGATGGAACAGAATCCGGATTACAGGACATTGTATGAAGCACAATTTGTAGAAGAATAAAAAACCTCTTGACTCCTACGTTACGTCATAGTTTATGCTATTTTTACACGGAGGGAGGAAACGCCATGAAAACAGTAAATGAAGTGAGTCAGATGACAGGAGTGAGTATACGCACTCTGCAGTATTATGATAAGATTGGGCTACTTAAGCCCACGGATCATACCCGGTCCGGCTACCGGCTGTATGACGATGCAGCCCTGGAAACCCTGCAGCAGATTTTACTGTTCCGGGAATTGGAGTTTCCGCTAAAAGAGATCAGAACCATTCTGTCCAGCCCTGATTTTGACCGGAATAAGGCGCTGGAGCAGCAGATCACGCTTTTGACCATGAAAAAAGAGCATCTGGAGAATCTGATCGATTTTGCCCGTGGAATAAAAGCGATAGGAGTGAAAACAATGGATTTTTCAGCATTTGATACGAAGAAAATTGATGAATATGCCAAGCAGGCAAAAGAACAGTGGGGAACCACCGCGGAATATAAGGAATCTGTGGAAAAGTCCCGAAACAGGAGCAAAGAAGAAGAGCAAGCTGTGACAGAGAATTTCATGAAGATCTTTGTGGAGTTCGGGCAGTTAAAACAGGAGCAGCCGGATTCTGAGGCTGCTCAGCAACAGGTTCAGAAGTTAAAGGATTATATCACGGAGTATTTTTATACCTGCTCCAATGAGATCCTGTTCAGCCTGGGGCAGATGTATGCCGGAGGCGGAGAGTTTACCACCAATATCGATAACGCCGGAGGTAAAGGAACAGCAGAGTTTACGGCGGAAGCGATCCGGGTGTACTGCGGGAAGTAAGGAGAAGCGCATGACCAACAAAGAAGTGCTGCAGATTGCCATGAGGCAGTCTGCAGCTGATTTGCAATGTAGGGAATCAGATTTTTTGAAAGAAAAGAATGTCATTATAGAAGCAGGACTGGGCCCTAATGCCAAAAGGTATTACCGGGAACCTATTGCCTGTAACCTGATTTCTTATGGCAATAATATCGTAGCAGCAACCAAAAGTGAATATCGGGACATTGTGGAAGAATATCTGGGAAAGTTTGAATTTTTCCACTGCTTTGAAACTCCCAACCTGCACTGGCTCAATGAGCGGCTGGAACAAAAAGGCCAGCGCATTTGCTTTATGGCAGAGTATTATCTGCCGGATCTAAATAGATTGCAGGAGCTTCCCTGTGATTATGAACTCCGGCTCTTAGGGCCTGAGGATTTCTCCTCTCTCTATACAAAAGAGTGGAGCAATGCCCTGTGTGAAGATCGAAAAGAATTGGATATGCTGGGCGTGGGAGCCTACGATCAGGGAAAACTGGTGGGAATGGCAGGCTGTTC
>JBJEKY010000002.1:0-20242 GCA_051878875.1 Lachnospiraceae bacterium
GACAGTTTTGCGGAATTCACATCGATCATAATGGTTCCGTGGCTGTATGCATAATCCCCGGAAGAAAAAAATGCATTTCCGGAAAACTTTTTCCCATCAATGGCAATATCATTGCGTCCGGTCCTCTCTGCGTTTAAACCAAAGGAGTTCACTGCACGTAAGATCACGCCAAACTGCCGGTCCAGATCATACTCGCTTTTCCGGATACAGAAAGTAAAATTCAGATTTCCCAAGTCATGGAACACCGCTCCGCCTCCTGACAGTCTGCGGGCAAGATGTCCGCCGTTTTCCTCTAACTTTGTAACCTTGCATTCCTTATAAGCATTTTGGTTTCTTCCTATCACTACAGTGTTGCTGTTTTGCCACAGAAACAGAATACACTCCTGCTGGCCTGTATGAAAGGTCAGGTATTCTTCCGTTGCTATATTTTTGAAAGGATCTGTTACTTGTGAACTGTAATGTCTTAATGATGTAATCATGGTATTCTCTCCTTGTCTGGTTCCTGTTGTCTGTCCAAATAAATAAGCAGGAAAGATGACCTCTTTCCTGCTTACCACTCTCTCAAATCCTCGTTGTAAAAGCTTAGAACTGATAAGCCACAACAGGATTTCTTGCAGCGCCAACTTCATCCGGTCTTCCGATCACGGTATGATGTGGGCTGTGTTTGATGTACTCCGGATCCTCTTCTGCCTTCTTCATGATCTCATGAAGTACGCTGATCACATGATCCATTTCCTCTCTGGTCTCGGTCTCAGTAGGTTCTACCATCAGAGCCTCATGAACGATGAGCGGGAAGTACATGGTTGGCGGATGGATACCATAATCTAACATTGCTTTTGCAATATCCATTGCACTGACATCAATGTCATGCTTCTTCTTTTCCAGAGTCATGACAAACTCATGCATACAGGTTACATCGTAAGCCATATCATATACATCAGCCAGTTTTACACGCATATAGTTTGCATTGAGAACTGCGTTAGCAGATGCTTCTTTGATACCCTCTGCTCCCAATGTTAAAACATAGCAAAGCGCCTTAACATTAACAAGGAAATTTCCCGCAAAGCTTCTCATGCTTCCAATGCTCTGCTCTTCTCTTGCATAATCATATCCATCAGCTGTCTTTGCAGCAGTAACACTCGGAAGGAATGGAGCAAGGATGTTCTTGCATCCTACTGCACCACTTCCTGGTCCACCGCCTCCATGTGGAGTAGAATAAGTCTTATGAAGGTTCAGATGAACCACATCAAATCCCATATCTCCGGGTCTGCACTGTCCCATGATGGCATTCTCATTTGCTCCATCATAGTAGCAAAGACCACCGGCTGTATGGATGATATCTGTAATTTCAAGAATATTTTTATCAAAAATACCAACAGTATTCGGATTGGTAAGCATTAAGCCTGCGGTGTCTTCACCAACAGCTGCCTTTAATGCATCCACATCCACGCATCCGTCCGAACCGGAAGGAATATTGACAATGTCAAATCCTGCCATTGCTGCAGATGCAGGGTTGGTTCCGTGTGCAGAGTCCGGAACAATGATCTTGGTACGTTTCTCGTCTCCACGGGATTTATGATAAGCCTTGATCAGTAATAATCCGGTAAACTCTCCTTGTGCACCTGCTGCCGGTTGAAGAGTAAATCTGTCCATTCCATTAATCTCTGCAAGCGCATTCTGCAAAACATACAAAGCCTTCAGACATCCCTGAACAGAAGAAACCGGAGCCAGTGGATGTACCTCTGTAAATCCGGGAAGTGCTGCCATTGCATCATTGATCTTCGGATTATATTTCATGGTACAGGATCCCAACGGATAGAATCCGTCGTTTACTCCATGAGTACGTTTTGCAAGCTTTGTATAATGACGGCTCAGTTCATTTTCAGAAACATGGGGAAGATGCATTTCCTGCTTTCTTTCCGGTGCATTTAATGTTACCGCTTCCACATCACATTCCGGTAAAAGGTCTAATCCTCTGCCTTCCTGGCCTAATTCAAAAATCAGTTCCATTATGCCTGCACCTCCTTTACAACAGCGATCACTTCATCCATCTGTGCCTTTGTATTCTTTTCGGTTGCACACCATAAGATCTCGTGCTCGGAAACAGGAAGTCCTGCAAGGATTCCCTTCTGCTCTAAAGCTGCTACGATCTTCTCAGCCGGAGCCTTGCTGGTCATTACAAACTCATGGAAGAATTCTCCCTGATAGGTTCTTTCGCATCCTGCACTCTCTAAACCTTTTTCCAGATAATGTGCTTTGTTTACACACTGGGATGCAACCTCTTTGATTCCCCGGCTACCCATTGCTGCCATATATACAGCAACAGTCATTGCACAAAGTGCTTCGTTGGAGCAGATGTTGGAGCTTGCTTTTTCTCTACGAATGTGCTGCTCTCTTGCCTGTAAGGTCAGACAGTAAGCGGTATTTCCCTTATCATCCTGGGTCTGTCCTACGATACGGCCCGGAAGTTTACGCATCATATCAGATTTACATGCCATAAATCCGATGTACGGTCCGCCGAATGCCATCGGCAGTCCTAAAGGCTGACCTTCTCCAACTGCAACATCCGCACCTGCTTCTGCCGGCGTCTCTAATACCGCTAAGGAGAACGGGTTGCAGGATACGATAGCTTTTGCCCCTGCTTCATGTGCCACTTCTACAGCTTTTCTCACATCTTCGATCTGTCCGAAATAGTTTGGCTGCGCCACTAGCAGACAAGCTGCATCGCTGTCTGCCATCATTTCAGCGGCCTTTGCATAGTCGGTAAGTCCCTCTTTTGCAGGAACGGTCACAACATTGCATCCGCTTCCGAAGCTATAGGTTTTCACCACGTCAATCACCTTTGGATCAACGGTTTCGGAAATAAAGTAGGTTTTTCTCTTCCTTTCCTTACACATAGCGCATGCCTCTGCTGCTGCAGTTGCTCCGTCATAAACGGAAGCATTGGATACATCCATTCCTGTCAGCTGACAGATCATGGTCTGATATTCAAAAATAGACTGTAAGATACCCTGGCTGATCTCAGCCTGATATGGAGTATATGCAGTAACAAATTCTTCTTTGCCGGTGATCTGTTTTACTATAGCCGGAATATAGTGATTATATGCTCCTGCACCGCGAAATACTGCTCTGTAGATCACGTTCTCGGATGCCATTTCACTAACTGTTTGTGCTGTTTCAAGCTCACTTAAGCCCTTTGGCAGGTTCAGCGGCTTTTTCAAACGAACAGACTCAGGGATCACGCTAAACAGATCGTCAAAATCTTTGTAGCCGATCTCTTTGAGCATTGCTTCCTGCTCTGCTTTGGTATTAGGTACATATCTGCCCATTGTAATACCCTGCCTTTCTATTTATTTTTCGCTTTCGCAAAATGCCTCATAGTCTTCTGCAGATAAAAGTTCTTCGGTATCAGTTACATTCTTAACCTTTACAAACCAGGCATCATATGGAGCTTCGTTGATAAGTGCCGGGTTATCCATTAATTCTTCGTTGATTTCAACAACTTCTCCGGTTACCGGTGAATAAACATCAGAAACAGCTTTTACAGATTCTACATCTGCGAAGGTTTCTCCTGCTTCTACTTCATCTCCCTCTTCCGGAAGGTTTACGAAAACCAGGTCTCCCAATTCGCTCTGTGCAAAATCAGATAATCCGATAGTAACAACGTCTCCTTCTTCTCTTACCCACTCATGGGATTTGCTATACTTTAATTCCTTTGGTGTGTTCATAATGTATTCTCCTTTTTTCTTTATTTTATTTCCCCTTTGGGGGATTTAGATTTACGTTTTATTTTGCTGCAGCTTTCTTAGGACGTTTGTAGATCGGAAGTTCTACCACTTCAGCAGTAACCTTCTTACCTCTGATCTCAACTTCCACCTGGGTTCCTACTTCAGCATGAGCTTTATCGATAATTGCCATTGCATAAGCTCCGTTCATAAATGGGAAGTGGGATCCGCTGGTAGTTTCACCGATCTGCTCATCACCAATAAATACCGGCATATGTTCTCTTGCGATTCCGCGACCTGTGATCTTTAATCCCATTCTGGTCTTGGTGGACGGATGCTCAAGCATTGCTTTCTTTCCGATAAAGTCTTCTTTGTCCATACAAACGAAGTTATCCAGTGCTGTCTCTAACGGAGAAATGTCATCTGTCATTTCATGTCCATACAGAGGCATTGCAGCTTCCATACGAAGGGTATCTCTTGCACCCAGTCCGCATGGGATCAGTCCTTCTTCTTTACCATTCTCTAAGAATGCATCCCACATTTCTTCTGCATGTTCAACCGGAAGATAGATCTCATATCCCATTTCTCCTGTATATCCGGTTCTGGATAAGATGCAATCAATACCTGCTACGGTTGCATTAAAGTTTGCACTGTAATATTTCTTCGGGATCATTTCAGGATCAACCATCTTTAAGATCACATCTTTTGCCTTTGGTCCCTGAACAGCGATCTGCGCGTATTTGTCAGATACATCTTCAAAAACCACATCCCCAAACTTGTGGTCTAAGATCCATGCATAATCTTTGTCTTTGTTTGCAGCGTTCGGAACTAAGAAAAACTCATTTTCATTTTTGCGGTATACGATGAAATCATCCACAACACCACCCTTTTCGTTACACATTGTGGTGTATCTTGCCTGTCCGTCATACATATCATCATAAGAATTGCTCATGAGATAGTTTACATTTTTCAGCGCATCCGGTCCTTTACAGATGATCTCGCCCATGTGGGAAACGTCAAACATACCTACTCCCGTACGAACTGCCATGTGTTCTGTGATCACGCCTGTTTCGTACTGCACCGGCAAAAGATAACCTGCGAAAGGTACGATCTTTCCGTTTGCCTGTACGTGCTTGTCATACAAAACTGTTTTCTTCTCCATTGTTTTGCTCCTCTCTTTGTGTTATGATTTAACATTCTTTTTGGTCATCTGAATCTCTATGCGCCATCTTTGTCTGACATGACAAAAAGGTAACAAAAAAAGCGCATAGAACTCAAATTCTCTACGCGCTCTGTCTCCTTTACCTGAAAGATTCACTTCATCGGTGCATATCTGTATGCTCTCCAGAGTATCGTCAAGACCCAGTCCTTTTACCTGAGAGTTTATTGCTAATTCCCCTTCGGTGCCGCTTTGCACGTTCTCTCCTGAATCTGTCATTCGATTGTATTTACTTTACTCTAGTAGTGTACCATCGGTTCGATAACTCTGTCAAACCAAAATATTAACCAATTTTTTGTGAACTTTGCATAAATTTATTGGTAAGTTTAATTTTTTTAAATCATACTCAAGAAACTACGACTCTTCTACAGCTTTGCGGACTCTTCCGCTAACAGCCACCGCCAGGATCAGCTTCACCGCATCCGGGATCAAAAACGGGAATACACACATTCCCAGTGCTGCGCCCATCGTGATCTCTGCCACATTTCTTCCGTACATCCAGACAAACCAGAGGGTTCCGAAAGTGTAGCAGACAGCCAGGCCAATAAGGAGCGCCAGGATCTTCATCCAAAGTTGCTTTCCCACCAGACGTTCAAAGATCCAGAAGATCAGTCCGGTAAATAAAAAGCCAAGGATATATCCTCCTGTGGTTCCGAAAAGAACCGAAGGTCCTCCTTTAAATCCGGAGAATACCGGCACTCCTACCAAGCCCAGCAGTATATAGGTAAGAATTGTAATGGTGCCTCTTTTTCCGCCAATTACCAACAGTATGAAAAACACTGCAAAGGTTTGCAATGTGAAAGGCACTGTTGCAGGAATCGTCAGCCAGGAACAAATGGCTAAGATGGCCACGCAAAGTCCCATTAATGTCAGGTCTTTTGTTTTCATGATGTTCCTTCCTTTTCGTGGGTTCGATTTTGACCATCTGCATTGTAACATGATTTTCACGCTATCACAATGAAACACTTTCAAAGCCTGACTTTAAAAAATTTTAACCACGCCTTTATTGCCTTGCAGCGGTCAGCCCCTGTGCTCCTTCCTCGATCACAATGACATCTCCCTGTTGCACCTTATCTTCCAAAATAAGTTTTGCCACCAGGGTCTCCACTGTTTTCTGCATATATCTTCGCAGCGGTCTCGCTCCGAATGCCGGATCAAATCCATGCTCCACGATATAAGCTTTGGCCTGTGGAGTCAGCTTCACCGTTAACTGCTTGTCTTCGATCCGTCCGTTAAGCTCTGCTAAGATCAGATCCACGATGCTGTCGATCTGGTTCTCCGTCAGTGGCTTAAACATGATGATCTCATCCAGACGGTTGATGAATTCCGGCCGGAACTGGGTCTTTAACTGATCCATGACAAGTCGTTCGCTTTCTTCGCTGATATGACCGATACTGTCAATGCCTTCCAGCAGATACTGGGCTCCCAGATTGGAAGTCAGGATGATGATGGTATTTTTAAAGTCTACAGTACGCCCCTGGGAATCGGTGATCCGTCCGTCATCCAGCACCTGTAAAAGGACCTGGAACACATCCGGATGTGCTTTTTCCACCTCATCAAACAGGACTACGGAATAAGGTTTCCGGCGTACTGCTTCGGTAAGCTGCCCGCCTTCATCATAACCCACATATCCCGGTGGTGCTCCGATAAGACGTGATACGGAATATTTCTCCATATACTCGCTCATATCGATACGCACCATGTTGCTCTCATCGTCAAAAAGCGCCTGGGCAAGGGCCTTGGCCAGCTCTGTTTTACCCACTCCGGTAGGTCCTAAGAACAGGAAGGAACCAATGGGCTTACTCTGGTCCTTGATGCCCGCTTTGGAACGAAGGATGGCTTCCGTCACCTTGGTTACTGCTTCATCCTGTCCGATGACCCTCTTATGCAGTTCTTCATCCAGATGCAGGATCTTGGACCGCTCGCTTTCATTTAGCTTCGTTACAGGGATACCGGTCCAGCGGGAGACAATCCGGGCGATCTCTTCTTCGCTGACACTTTCATGTACCAGACGAAGATCCCGTTTTCGTACATTTTCCTCTTCTACCTCCAACTGCTTCTGTAACTCCGGCAATTTACCGTACTGCAGCTGGGCACTCTTTTCCAGATCATATTCCTGTTTGGCGCGCTCAATATCTTTGCGTACCTGCTCGATCTCTTCCCTTAGAGCAGAGACTTTTTCCACCGCATGTTTTTCGTTTTCCCATTGAAGCTTTTCATTGGAAAACTGGTCACGCAGTTCTGCCAGTTCTTTCTGAAGATCATTCAGACGGTTTTTGCTAAGCTGATCCTCTTCCTTCTTAAGAGCTGTTTCCTCAATTTCCAACTGCATCACACGACGGTTTAATTCATCCAAGCTCGCCGGCATGGAATCCAGCTCTGTCTTAATAAGAGCACAGGCTTCATCCACCAGGTCAATGGCCTTATCCGGCAAAAAACGATCCGTAATGTAACGATTAGACAACACCGCCGCACTGACCAGGGCAGAATCGTTGATCTTCACGCCGTGAAATACCTCGTAACGTTCCTTCAAGCCTCTCAGGATGGAGATGGTATCCTCCACCGTAGGTTCATCTACCGTTACCGGCTGGAACCGTCGTTCCAAGGCGGCATCTTTTTCTATATAATTCCGGTACTCATTTAAGGTGGTAGCACCGATACAGTGCAGTTCTCCTCTGGCCAGCATGGGCTTTAACAGATTACCTGCATCCATGGCGCCGTCAGTTTTACCTGCTCCCACAATGGTATGCAGTTCATCAATGAACAGAATGATCTGCCCCTGGGATGCCTTCACTTCATCTAAGACTGCCTTTAAACGTTCCTCAAACTCTCCACGATACTTGGCACCGGCAACCAATGCTCCCATATCCAGGGAAAACAGCTTCTTATCTTTTAATCCTTCCGGCACATCCCCCCTGGCAATACGCTGGGCAAGTCCCTCCACCACAGCAGTTTTACCAACACCGGGTTCTCCGATGAGTACCGGATTGTTTTTGGTTTTTCGCGACAAAATACGGATCACATTCCGGATCTCGCTGTCCCTTCCGATCACAGGATCTAACTTTTGGTCCCTGGCGCGCTCTACCATATCAAATCCGTATTTTTCCAGCGTATCATAGGTGGCTTCCGGATTATCGGTGGTCACCTGCTGGTTGCCTCGCACCGTAGCCAGGGCCTGCAAAAAGCGCTCCTTGGTAATGCCGTATTCCTTAAACAGCTCCTTCATGGCTCTGTTGGGATATTTTAACAGGGACAAAAACAGATGCTCCACAGACACATAAGCGTCTCCCATCTGTTTTGCTTCATCCTCTGCAGACAGCAGTACTTTGTTTAAGTTCTGGCTCATATAAAGCTCTCCGCCGGACACCTTGGTGCATTGTTCCAGCTTGGAGATGGCATTATTCAAGAAATGCTCTTTATGGATCTCCATCTTTTCCACAAGCTTCATGATCAGCCCGTCTTCCTGGGACAGTAAGGCTACCAGCAGATGTTCCTGCTCTAACTGCTGGTTTCCGTATTGATAAGCGAGCTTTTCACAGTCGTTTATGGCTTCGATTGACTTTTGTGTAAACTTCTGAATATTCATAACTATCCCTCCTTGTGGACCCCACTTTACTCCTTATTGTTAGCACTGTCAATAGGTGAGTGCTAATTTTTTAGAAAAATTTCATTTTTCGTATTTTTACCGGGTTTGGAGGATTTTACTCTTTCTTATTCACTTCCTTTTTTGATCTCAAAACTCTGGTTATGGAAGTTTACAGTTACCACCGTTCCATCGGAAAACCGGGTCTGCTGACGCAACGCATCCCCATCAAGGAAACAATGGGACACCATCTCGCACTTTGCCACCTGACGGTGCAGATCACTTACCACCTCGCAGCGCTCATAACTTTCCTTCCACTTTGCTACCTGGGCATCCCCAAAGGCGCCATCCGTATCAGGATAAGCTCCCTCTCTGATAAAATACGGTGCGCCTCCGTTTAACAGTGCATACAGCATATAATCTTCCTGCTCAGGAAAATGTTCCATCATCCAGGGTATGATCAGACAATCGTGGTAAACCAGGTTAAACAACGGCACCCCGATACCCTTTCGCGCTGTTCCCGGTTTACTCATCATGAATTCATAAGGCGCATAATGGCAGAATATAAGGCTATTCATACTCCAGTCGGTCACTTCTTCAGAGCTGGTGAGGATTCCCTGGGACAATAGATAATCAAAGCACTGTTTCCGAAACTCCAGAGATTCCTTTCTGTTCATTTTATGTTCCGGGTTCACACATTCATCCGGTTCGTTGCAGGTGAACACATCCAGATAAGCACCATCCAGATGGATGTCATGCTCTTTTAATCTGGAAAAGTTCCGCTTTACATAGCCCGGTGCCTGGGTGGTACATAAGTAACTCTGATGTCCTCCTGCCCAATTGGCATGTTCCGGGATACTTCCGTCCACGTTCCGGCAGGCATAATTCTCATCAAAGCTTTCCGCCGCGAAATAGTAATCCCGGTACTGGTCATGGATTCCGAACAGATAACCACTCTCCCTCATGGTATCGGAAAGCTCCTTCATGCCTTCCCATCCGCCGGCCTCAATACAGGCAGGATAATAATCCGGGTGTTTGTTATCGTATCCCGGATCTGCCCAGCCGTCCAGGTGAAGATAAAGATCCTTATAACCGGACTGCGCAAACAGCTTCATCTCCCGGGTCCGCTCCGAAAACGGAACCAGGGAATTGTTTTTCTCCGGGTTTTCAGGATCGAAAAATCTGGAATCCGGCTGCACCTGGGTTTTTATTCCCTGGTGTACAAACTTCGCTCCTATAAGACGCTCTACCGATGGCACCCTTGCTGCTTTTTCTTCCAAAGAACAAAACAGTCCTCTTTCCTTCACGTACTCACGATAGATCTTACATAAGGTATTGTAGTCACCCTGTTCCTTAAATATGTACCGGAACGTTCTTCGGTAAGCCATTTTTCCCATGGATGGTAACAATCGCATCCCCACGTGGGTAAATGCTGCACCTGCAGGATGAACCGCACTGTATTTAGCGTCCCAGGGTTGCTCACAAATAAGGATATAGGAGCTATCCGGGCGGACTTGTCCATACCAGGGCATATAACTGCCTGCCGTACACATCTGTCCGTCAAATAAAGGTTTTCCCAGTTCCACTTCCCAGGTATTGGGAATCAGCAGTCCCTGTTCTATATTTAATAAGGTATACCAGTCTTTCGAATCCGATGTAAATTCCATGGGACCGGGCCACACCACTTCTTGTACGCTAACGTTTTCCTCAGAAAGCGGGATCCACTCAAGGATCACATCACCGGAGGCTGCCTCCTCCCATACAAGAGTTTCAAAAGCCAGATCCGGATATTCCTTAAAATCCCGGAACACACTTTTTATTCCGTGTCCCAGCCCCGTAGAAAAGTCCTGATGGACAATACTTCCTGCCTTGGCAAACTCCACCTGCTTTCCTTCCACCACCAGGTGCGGAACATAAGATGTATCCCAGTTCCAGGAAAAAGATATTCCTTCAAAAGCATATCGTAATGTTGTTTCATCCAGTCTCAGATTCATGATGACCTCCTGTTGTGCATTTTTCCTAATCTGATTTTCAGTATAACAAATCCTGTAAGGAAAAAACACCAATTTTTTTCTGATAACATATTGACAATCTTTCACCGGTCAAGTATGATTAGACTATAGTCTAGACCAAAGTCTAAACATCTTGTGCTCTGCTGTGTACCCTAACCCACAAACCCATCCCATACACAACAGAGCACCCCTTATGAATACCATACGAAAGGAAACGTTATGAGCCTGATCACCAGTATTCAGAAATACTCCATCCACGACGGAGACGGAATAAGGACCACGGTTTTTTTTAAGGGTTGCCCGCTCTCCTGCCGTTGGTGTCACAATCCGGAGACCCAGTGTTACGCAAAACAGCTTCTAACCCAGCCTGAGAAATGTGTGGGCTGCGGTCAATGCATCCCTGCTTGTGAGGCACAAGCTATTTCCATTCAGGATGCAAAGGTTGTTACGGATCTTTCCCGTTGCGTAGCCTGTGGCAAATGCGTTGATTTCTGCACTTTGAATCTTCGTGAGATTGCCGGAACCGAATACACCGTGGAAGAGCTTTTCAAGGAACTAAAGAAAGACGAGATGTTCTACGAGCAGTCCGGTGGTGGTGTAACCCTCTCAGGCGGTGAAGTCATGAGCATGGACATGGATTACATTGAGGCACTGTGCAAAAAGCTCACCCGCTACGGTATCAGTGTTACCATTGACACCTGTGGTCAGGCACCCCAGGCAAATTACGAACGCCTGTTGCCTTACGTGAATACCTTTCTATACGATATTAAAACCCTGGATAATGAAATCCATACCAAGTATATGGGCGCAGACAATACTCTGATCCTGTCCAATCTGGAATACATAAACAGCCAGGGTGCGCGGATCTACATCCGAATTCCTACCATCAAAGAGGTGAACGGAAATGATCAGTCCATGAAAGACATCATTTCCTACCTGCTTGATAAAAATATCCGGGCAGCACAGGTCAACCTTCTGCCCTACCACAATACCGGTTCTTCCAAATACGAAAGACTTGGAAAAGAATATCAGGGAAAAGACCTTTCCGCTCCTTCTAAGGAAGAGATGGAACACTTCGTTACCCTGTTTCAAAATGCCGGTTTTAACAACGTAAAGATTGGCGGCTAATGCCGCGTAACCCATAAATTTAAGGAGATAAGTATCATTCAGGAGGTAGTAAAATGGAAGAAAGAGGAATGAACAGCCGAATCAAAGCTCTTCGTAAATTAAGTGTCAATACCCATCCTCATATTGATCTGGAGCGTGCGATCAGCGAAACCATGACCTATGAAAAATATGAAGGTTATCTGTCTGTACCGGAGCTTCGCGGTCAGGTGTTAAAAGATTATTTTTCCACCAAGACCCTTTACATCGGCGATGGCGAACTGATCGTAGGTGAAAAAGGCGATTCTCCTCAGGGAGCGCCAACCTTCCCGGAACTGTGCTGCCACACGGTAGAAGACATGAAGATCATGAACGACCGTGACCTTATCAGCTTCTCCGTTACCGAAGAAGACCTGAATGTTCAGGAAAAAACCATGATCCCTTACTGGGAAAAAAGAAGTATCCGTAACCAGATCCTGCGTCGCATGACTCCGGAATGGAAAGCCTGCTACGAAAGCGGAATTTTCACCGAGTTCATGGAACAACGTGGACCCGGTCATACAGTTGGTTCTTCCAAAATCTATGAAAAGGGCTTCCTGGATTACAAAAAAGACATTCAGGACTCTATTGATAAATTGGACTATCTTACCGATCCGGAAGCTCTGGATAAGAAAAACGAATTAGAAGGAATGAAGCTTGCCTGTGACGCCATCATGATCTTAGGTGAACGTTATGCAGCCTATGCAAGACAGCTTGCCGATCAGGAAAAAGACGAAAAACGTAAAGGCGAGCTTTTGCAGATCGCTGCCAACTGTGATGTCGTTCCTGCCCATAAGCCGGAAACCTACTGGCAGGCAATCCAGATGTACTGGTTCGTACATCTTGGTGTTACCAGCGAATTGAACCCATGGGATGCTTATAGCCCGGGAAGACTGGATCAGCATTTGAATCCATTCTATGAAAAAGATGTGGCTGACGGCATCCTGGATGATGAAAAAGCCCTGGAGCTTCTTGAATGTCTCTGGGTGAAGTTTAATAATCAGCCGGCACCTCCAAAGGTTGGCATTACCTTAAAGGAAAGCGGTACCTATACCGATTTTGCCAACCTGAATACCGGCGGTATCACTCCTACCGGTGAAGACGGTGTCAACAATGTAAGTTACCTGATCTTAGACTGCATGGACGAGATGAAATTATTACAGCCAAGCTCCAATGTACAGATCAGCCGCAAAACTCCGCAGAAATTCTTAAAGCGTGCCTGCGAGATTTCCCGTAAGGGTTGGGGCCAGCCTGCTTTCTATAACACAGAAGCCATTATCCAGGAATTAATGAATGCAGGAAAGTCCTTAGATGATGCAAGACGTGGCGGAACCAGCGGATGTGTGGAAACCGGTGCTTTTGGAAATGAAGCTTATATCCTGACCGGATACCTGAATATTCCAAAGATCTTCGAACTGACCTTAAACAACGGTTATGATAAGGTTTCCAATCGTCAGTTAGGATTGCAGCTTGGAAATGCCACCGATTTCGAAACCTTCGATGAACTGTTTGATGCATTTAAGAAGCAGATGAAATACTTCATCGACATCAAGGTTCAGGGCAGCAATGTGATTGAGAAGATCTATGCTGAGCAGATGCCGGTACCTTTCCTTTCCATCATCACCAACGATTGCATCTCTTCCGGAAAAGACTACAACGGAGGCGGTGCACGATACAACACCAAGTACCTTCAGGGTGTGGGAATCGGAACTATTACTGATTGCGTAGCTGCTGTAAAATATAACGTTTATGACAAGAAGAACTTCACCATGGCAGAACTGATGCAGGCATTAGACGATAACTTTGAAGGCCATGACAGGATCTTAAACCTTGTTCGTAATAAAACACCGAAATATGGAAATGATGATGAATATGCTGACAGCCTGATGAGAGAGATCTTTAACTTCTATAAAGAACAGGTTACCGGTCGTCCCAATATGTTAGGCGGAACCTACCGCATCAACATGCTGCCTACCACCTGTCACGTATACTTCGGAGAAGTCATGATGGCAAGTCCTAACGGACGACTCGCCCACAAACCGGTTTCCGAGGGAATCTCTCCGGAAAAAGGTGCTGATGTCAATGGTCCTACCGCCGTGATCAAATCCTGTTCCAAGATGGATCACTTACAGACCGGAGGAACCTTATTGAACCAGAAGTTTACTCCAAGTGTGGTAGCCGGAGAACAGGGTCTTGACCAGATGGCCAACCTGATCCGCACCTACTTTAATATGGATGGACATCATATTCAATTCAATGTCATTGATAAGGAAACACTGATCAAGGCACAACAGAACCCGGAAGAATATAAGGATCTCATTGTCCGCGTAGCCGGATACTCCGATCACTTCCGTAACTTAAGCAAAGCATTGCAAGATGAAATTATCGAAAGAACGGAACAGTCCTTCAATTAAATAATTTATGGGCAAAGACCGAACCGCTTTATGGCGGGGCGGTCTTTTGCCACCATTAGGAGGTAGAACATGACAGACAAACCACAAGGCGTAAAAAACAGGATCGTAAATGCGGCCTGGCAGTTATTTTATGAAAAAGGGTATAACGATACCACAGTAGATGAGATCATTGAACGTTCCCATACCTCAAAAGGCTCCTTCTACTACTACTTCAAATCCAAAGATGAACTTCTAAATTCCCTGTCTGATATTCTGGACGAATATTATGAAGAATTAGAGCAGAAAATGGATGACTCCATGGACAGCTTTTCCAAGCTACTTTTCTTAAACTACGAAGCACACAAAATGATGGAAGACCATATGCGTCTGGATATTCTGGCCTCTTTATACTCTTCCCAGCTGGTTTCTTTGGGATTTCGCAATCTGCTGGACCAGAACCGGAAATATTACAAGCTGATCCAGTCCGTTATGGAGGAAGGCATCGCAAAGGGAGAATTAAACGACGATATGTCTGCTTCCGAAATGACCCGCTACTACTCCATGTGTGAGAGAGCCTTAATCTCCGACTGGTGTCTGAATAATGGTTCCCAGTCCCTTCGTTCCTACAGCGAGCGCTACATGCCTATGATGTTGGAACACTTCAAGAAAAAAAACTAGTCCTTCTCTTAATAAAAAGTGGCCCGGCAACTTCTTCGCAGCTCTTCAAAATGCGAAAATACACGTTGCCGGACACACCCACAAAAACAGCTGCCGGATCCTTCCGACAGCTGTTTTACTGTTATCATATAAAATCAAGTTAACTTCAATGATTCTTACATATTTCTGGAAATCTCTTCTACTGTTTTAACCGCCTCAAATACGGCACTACGCATTCCCAGTTCTTCCAATACACGAACTGCCTCAATGGTGGTTCCTGCCGGTGAGCAGACCATATCTTTCAGTTCACCCGGATGTTTTCCTGTTTCCAGGACCATCTTGGCGCTTCCCAGAACTGCCTGAGCTGCAAACTTGTATGCCTGCGGTCTTGGCATTCCGCCACTGACTGCCGCATCTGCCATAGCTTCAATGAACATAAACACATAAGCCGGCGAACTTCCGCTGACTGCAGTTACGGTATCCATTAACTTCTCCGGAACAACCTCTACACGGCTGAAGCTTTCCAGTAATGTCTTCACCTGTGCCAATTCTTCTTCGGAAATATTCTCATTCGGACATGCCGCTGTCATTCCCTCACCAACCATAGCCGGGGTATTCGGCATGGTTCTTACGATCTTAACCTTCTTACCGAACTGCTCACCCAGCCACTCCAGGGTCTTACCCGGTGCAATGGTAATGATGATCTTCTCATCCGTTACTTCCGGTGCGATCTCTTTGATCACATCCTGATAATACTGCGGTTTTACAGAAAGTACGATCATATCAGACTTTCTTACCACTTCCTTATTATCGGTGGTTACACAGATTCCGTATTCCTTCTGCACTCTCTCACGTCCCGGTGCGAATACGTCTGATCCTGTGATCTCCTCCGGCTTTGCAACACCTTTGGCAATGACGCCGCCCATAATTGCAGATGCCATATTACCTGTTCCGATAAAACCTAATTTCATTTTTCTTTGCCTCCGTTTTCGCGTTTTATCCCGCTTATCCCAAGCGTTATGTTACAAACCCATCTAGACTATATTCTACCATGAAAGCCGCTTATTCGCAAGGTTTCTTGAGTTTTTCCGACAAAAAACGCACACTCTTCACATAACCTTCCTTGTACTTATGAGCATTTTGTTTTAAAATAGAGAAAAACATGTAAAGGACTGACAAACTATGGATATCGATATTTTGAAAGAGTGCGGCCGCACCCTCTATTACAAAGAAGGACAGGCCATCTGCAGAGAAGGCGAAACCGGACAAAGTATGTTCATCCTTCTAAACGGAACTGTCAATGTGAATATCAACTCTTTTTCTGATAATGTGCGATCCGTCAGCACCCTGCAACCGGGAAGTTTCTTTGGAGAAATGTCTCTGTTGGAAAACAAACCCCGCTCTGCCACTATCATTGCCAATTCCAATGATGTGATCGTGCTGGAAGTGTCCCAGGAAGATTTTTCCATGCTTCTGCTAAAAGCCACTTCCATAACCTATCGTTTACTGCTGACCTTGAACAGCCGATTAAACAGTATGTTAGACAAGATCGAGCCTACCGATAAACGGTTTGTATTCCAATACCGTAAAAATCCCATCTACAACTCTATTCAGAAACTGGAAGTGCGGGATTTTGATGCTATTGCCAAAAAAGACCCCGATTATGTATGGGAACTGTTAAAATACCTTAGTTCTTCCCTGGAAAAGTTAAATCGGGAATACATCCAGAGAAACCTGCCATAAGCTATCTAACAGGAGAATCAACAGGAAATGAAAGATCTAAACAGAAAGGTAACTATTATTCTGGCCGTTATTCTTGGTATCCTGACCGGTGCCATGTCCTACTTTCAGCCGCTTCGGACGGCCGATGAATACGTGACCAACTTTATTTACCGTAATAATCCATTTCGTGAAGCAGATAACCGTATCACCCTGATCACCATTGATGAAGATACAGTTGCGGAATATGGTTCTTATGATACCTGGTCCCGCTCCCTTCTGGCAGATGCGGTAACCGTTCTTTCCGAGAACAATACAGCCGTGATCGGTCTGGATCTTCCTCTATCCGCAGACGGAAGCGATGAAGAAGGTGATGCCGAACTGGTATCGGCCTGCAAGGCAGCCGGGAATGTAGTCGCCATGGGTACAGTCAGCATGGATGCGCCGGAGAATGAGTCCAAACCGGACTCCTCAGCAGAACCGGAGGGCGACTCCAAACCGGACTCCCAGACAGAACCACAGGACGACTCCAAACCGGACTCCTCAACGAAACCGGAGGGCGACTCTAAGCCGGATTCTTCAGTGGAATCGAAGAACGATTTCAAACCCATGGAACCCAACGCCATCTCCCCTTCCATTAACTGGAAAGAGTATGCGTTTTCTTCCCTCACCCTTCCCTATGACTCTCTGCAATCCGCAGTATCCATCGGAATCAGTAACGCACTGCAGCAATCCGCAGACGGTTCTATCCGCAATGCTGCCATGAGCATTAAATTTAAGGGTGAAGAATACGACAGCTATGCCGCTGCCGTTTACAAACTATTCAAAGAACAGAACGGAGAAAGCTATGAACTTCCCGAACTTGATAACAACGGCCTGTTCGGTTTTACTTCCATCTGGAATACTAATAGCTATCAGGTGGTCTCTTTTCAGGATCTGATAGGCGGAAACTATGATGCTTCTTATTTGACCGACAACATTGTTCTCGTCGGTTTCTACGAAGCCAGTGAGGCCAAAACCACGATCCAGCAACTGCGTATGGACCGCTCTACAACTCAGGAGATTCTTGTAGAGGCGGCAATTATTCAGGCTCTTTTAACCCAGAAGACCATCGTCAACATCAACCTGCTTGTCCAATCGATCCTGTATGGTGTAACGTTTACCGTTATTTATGGCCTGACCAGCCGTAAGAAAAAATGGATCGGTATTCTCTTAGATGCAGCGATCCTGGATGGTATCGTTACGGCCTGCTTCTTCTTTAATACCGCAGGTTACCGTATGTATCTGTTGACCCCGATCCTTGCTACCATCGTCGGTATTGTTACCTACATTACCCAGCAGCTGATCTTCAGTCGTCTGGAAAAGCGCAAGATGGAGCGCACATTAAAAATGTACGTAGACTCCCGGGTTGCAGATACCATTACCGGTGCTGCCACTCCTTTGGAATTGGCCAAACTAAGTGAACGAAAAAGAATCGCCGTATTGTTCGTAGATATCCGGGGCTTCACCTCTATCTCCGAAGCACTGGAGCCGGAACAGGTAGTAGAGATTTTAAACGAATACCTTACAGAAGTGGGTATTGCCATTGCCCGCTGGAACGGAACTTTGGATAAATTCATCGGTGACGCTGCCATGGCCATATTTAATGCCCCTGACGATCTTAACGATTATGTACAGCGTGCCGCCTGTGCTGCCATGGATATTCTGGAAGCCACAGCTGCCATCAATGAAAAATATAAGGATCGCTACCAAAAAGAGATTGCCGTGGGAATCGGCATCAACTGTGGCGATGCCATTGTGGGAAATATCGGAAGTATCATGCGAATGGATTATACCGCCATCGGTGATGCCGTAAATATTGCTTCCCGTCTGGAATCCAAAGCAAAACCGGGGCAGATTCTGGTAAGTGAATCCGTTGTCACAGCCTTAGGCGAGAAAGCCGATGTAGAATTCCTTGGGGACCTGTCCCTAAAAGGAAAAAGCAAGACGGTTTCCACCTATGAGCTCACCGGTGTAACCCGTCTGAAGCTTAGCCGTAAAGAACAAAAGAAGGAGGAATTGTTGAATGAAACACGTTTACTGTATTCCAAAATTAAATCAAATCTCTGATTTTGTGGAATTCTCCAAAGCCTATGATGCCGGTTTTGAATACAACGATTTTTTCCTTCCTCATATTCTGGATGATGAAAAAAAGATTCAGGAGCTCATTGAGCAATATACGGCTCTGGACAGAGACCGCAGTGAAGATACTCTGCACGGAGTATTTCTGGATATGTGTGTGAACAGTAATGACCCTTTGATCTATAAGGCTACCGATTACCGGATCCATCAGAGCATGGAGATCGCCAGCCGGTTAGGGGTTAAAGCCGTGATCTTTCATACCAATCATATCCCCAACTTCCGCTTACAAAGCTATCGGGATGAATGGCTTGCTGACAATACTACATACTGGAAAAACCTTATGGCGGAATATCCGAAACTAAAGATTTATTTAGAAAATATGTTTGACGAAGAACCGGATATGCTGATGAAACTTTATGATGCCCTTGCAGATGAACCTCAATTCGGAGTCTGCCTGGATCTTGCACATGCTTTCATCTCCTCTACACCTATGGAAACCTGGCTTCAGACGCTGCTGCCCTGTGCCTCCCACCTTCATATCAATGATAACGACGGAGTGGAAGACACCCATCATCCGGTAGGCGGCAGGGATCTTCCCTGGAATCTCTACAAAGCATCCATAGAACGCATTCCGCCTGATAAACGCCCTTCGGTACTCATCGAAGTACGTAACTATGATGCATTGATGCAATCCGTAAACTTTATGAAACTGCATCACCTTTATCCATTCTGATGAAAACCACAAAAAAGCAGCCGGACCGGAAATGTCATCCCTTTAAAATGACATAGCCGAGCCGGCTGCCTTTCTTTTTCTAATCCTTTTTTATCCCGAACCGGTAGACCGTTTCAAAATGATAGGTTTCCCCTGCCTTCACCAGAGGTTTATCAAAGCCTTCCATATTCATGGCATTAGGCGTATACTGAGGTTCCAGACAGAACCCTGTACGTTCCTCATATACAACTCCCTCTTTCCCGTCCTGATGGGAAATATAGTTTCCTGTATAAAGCTGCAGGCATGGACAATCCGTATACATTGTCATATGGATGCGGCTTTCCGGTCCATAGGCTTCTGCCGCTTTTCGAAGTCCGGTAATCCCATCCACACCTTCTGACAGGATAAAATTGTGATCGTATCCTTCTCCTATTCTGAGTTGGTCGCAATCTTCCGAATCAAAGAACTCTTGCGTTGCCTGGATCCGCTCGCCGATTCTGTGATATTTCCTGAAATCAAACGGTGTTCCTTCCACCGGACGAATCTGTCCCGTTGGCAGGCAGGTTCCTTCACATAAAGGAGTATAGTTCTCTGCATAGATTTTTAACCACTGGTTATCCACAGATCCGGCATTATGCCCGTCTAACTGAAAATAGCCGTGACTGGTTAGATTCATCACCGTATCTTGATCTGACACCCCTTCCGCACGGATGTAAAGATCATGATCTAACAATTCATATACAAGCCTGATGGTTACATTTCCCGGAAAACTACCTTCTTTTTCTTTATTTTCACAGGTTAGTACCAGGCGCTTTTCATTGCTTTCTTCTTCCAGCACCTGCCAGGTTGCAAAAGCGGTACAGTTATCCGCGCTGTGATGATGGTTGGTTCCCTCATTCTGTGTTAACTCATAGGTCTGCCCTGATATGGTTATTTTTCCCTGCCCGATACGGTTGGC
>JBJEKY010000002.1:20342-30290 GCA_051878875.1 Lachnospiraceae bacterium
TTAACTCATAGGTCTGCCCTGATATGGTTATTTTTCCCTGCCCGATACGGTTGGCACATCGCCCCACCAGGGCTCCAAAATAGCAATTTCCCTCCCGGTATCCCTTTAGGCTATCATAACCCAACAGTACATCCCTTCGGTTTCCTTTCTCATCCGGAACCCGGAGTGCAACAAGGGTCGCTCCGAAATTGGTAATGTCCGCTTCCACAAATTCGTTTCTCAGGGTATACAGGAAAACCTGCCGGTTTTCTTCTCCGCATCCCCACAGTTGTTTTCTAAGCATTGCAGCCTCCTTTAGCCCTCATATCTGGCTTCTTCTGTCAGGATCGCACTCAGTGTCACATCATGTTCGTCAGTGGGGATCTCGGGCATTTTCTGTGCTTCAAATGCCACACCCAGGATATCGGCATGGGTACACTGTGGCAGATAACGGTCATACACGCCTGCGCCCATTCCGGTGCGGTTGGCATGCTCATCAAACGCAACCAGCGGAGCCAGCACCAGGTCAATGTCCTCCGGATTTAAGAGGGTTGATTTTTCCGGCAGCGGTACCAGGATCCCATAAAGATCCTCTCCCCAGCTGTCCTCTCCCTTCGGAACAAGCGCGATCATGGTGGTCCTGTCTGTACAATACGGATACGCCAGTCGCTTACCGTCTTCTATGGCCCATTGGTTTAGCCGGGTGAGGCAAACCTCAGACCCAAATGCCTGATAGCTGAGTATTGTTTCCGCATTACGGTATTCTTTACTTTCACGGATCCGTTCGCAGATCCTTCTCTGATACTCTTTTCGCACTTCTCCCTGAACAGAAGCTCTTCCTTTTTTTCCTAATTTCCTAATCTCGGCCTTATCCATACGTCTCCTCCTTTATCCTACTTACCAGTATAAAGGAAACAGAAAATTAAACAAGTCTTAACAGCATTTCTATTTACTTTCTTTTATGCATTTGATAAAATTGCCCTAGTATTTGAAAGGAAGGTGCTAACAAATGAATTACCAAAGAGTAGTTCAGGAAATCCTGAACATCGGTGAAATGATGATCCGCACCGGAGCGGAGATCTTTCGTACAGAAGACAGTCTGTACCGTATGTTTGAAAGCTATGGTTTTTGTAATTCCAATGTTCACGTGATCCCCACCAATATTCAGGCGACCGTGGAGACACCGGATGGTGAGATCATCACTCAGATACGTCACATTAAGAAGGCAGGTATCGACCTGACACAATTAGACAAACTTAATAACCTGTGCCGTTACCTATGTGAAAACACTCCGGATGAAAAAGAGATCAAAGAAAAGCGTATGGAAATTTCTGCGCTCAAACCTATGAGCCCTGCCCTTACCGCAGTGGCGGCCATGCTGGGCGGCGGTAGTTTTACCGTCTTCTTTGGAGGCGGTCTTATGGATTGTATCGTGGGCTGCATCGTTTCGGTTTTTATTGCTTTGGGCGGCATGCAGCTTGCCAAAAAAGAGAGTAACGGTTTTATTTATAACCTGATTTTAGCCTGTATTTCGGAACTGTTCATCCTGTTCGTGGTAGAATTCTATCCCAACGCCCATCCGGAAAGCATTACGGACGGTATTGTCATGATGCTGATCAGTGCCTTAAGCACTACGAACGGTATCCGGGATATGCTCCAGAGGGATATCCTTTCCGGAATCCAGAATATCTTAGGATCCATCTTAGGTTCCGCCGGAATTGCCTGTGGAATCGCCATGGGAATGATGGTTCTTAACGGACACGACGTGGGTATGATCATCAATTCCTCAACGACCATCCAGGTCCTCACCTGCGGACTTGCCGGAATCGGTTTTGCCCTGTGGTTCAATGTTCCAAGGGATTGTGTCCTGTTCTGCGGAGTGGGAAGTCTTGTTACCTGGCTGATCTACGCGATCTGCAATACATACCTTGGAATGAGTAACTTTGTGGCCACCCTGATCGGAGCCTGCTATGTGGCAGCGTTTGCTTACATTATGGCAAGGATCAAAAAGATGCCTTCTACCGTATTCTTAAGCTCTACGGTGATCCCTCTGATCCCGGGACCCAATCTTTACTACATGATGTACGCGGTTACCAGAGGCGACTCCGCTATGTTACGTAGCGAGACCGTGGTCTTACTGGAAACCTGTCTCGGTATCGCGTTAGGTTTTCTGGTATTTGATGCCATTATGCGCTATACCAGTGATCTGTATAAGAACAGTATCTTTGCGAAATAACTTCAGCCATATGGAAAACGCCCTCTTCACCAGTCATACGGTAAGGAGGGCAGTTTTTATATGATTTCTTTTACTTTATTGTTGCTCCTGTATTCTTTTGTAAAAAGAAACAGCATAAAAACAATCGAACCGAAAATCGCTGTAGCTATATCTAATATTTCTATATTTTGTGATACAACAGTTGGATCATATCCAATCGCTGAAGTATTGTTTAATCCATGTAGCAAAATACATATCCATATATTATTTGTTTTCATATACGCCCAGCCCATGAAAATTGCAAATCCTATCGTATGTAAAAGCCTTATTGTAATAAACAATTTCACATCCACCACCTGCTGATCTGCTCCATAAAGCGAAATCCATAACGGTGCATGCCACACCTCCCAAATAATTCCAAGTGCAATTACACCCATACGCTTTCCAAATAAATTCTGCAGTTTACCCATTATACATCTTCGCCAGGCATATTCCTCTCCAAAAAAGAAAATTCCTTCTGTAACAAATACACTAACCGGAACCAGTAAACTTCCATACAGCAAACCTACTGCATCAATTCCGTTTTTCATGATCGCCGGGATATAATTTATTTGATTCACAACTAAAAACAGAAAATATATTCCGATTACACTTTTAAAATTCCTGAACGGGAATAATTCCTGCTCCTCAATAAAGCTGGCCAGAAACAATACAACGCTTAACACGGAAACAATCTGAAGTACTTTATTGCCCGTATCACCTGACATAAAACCTGCCATACATCCTCCCATTACAATCGTGGAAAAAATGAACGCAAGCAAATATAACCATTGCAGCCATCCTCGTACCTTTTTTTGAACAACTATTCTACCTGCAATGACCCCAAATGTTGGAAGAATCATCATAAACAACGCAAAGTTTTCCGCTACGGACTCTTCCTTTATCATTATCCCCATCATGTTTGGTAAAACGAACGCGATCAAAATAAAAACAATTATCTTCACTCTCTCGTCCTTTGAAAATGCCTTTTTCATCATGCTTTCCTCCTCCCATGTGTTATGTTATAATAATGACAATGTAAAGTAAAGGGTACTATAGTACCCAATCTATACACTATCAAAACTAACAAAGGAAAATTCATGATGTATTCCACAATAGGAGAAATAATTAGACACTATCGGACTTCTGCTCACCTTTCCCAGAATGAGTTAGCTTCAGGAATCTGTGACCGAAAATACATATCAAAAATAGAATTAAACAAGTGCATTCCAACACTTGATATAATTAACCAACTGTCTGACCGCCTGGAAATTAACCTTTACGACAGCTATGCTTTAATGTTGCGCCATTGCAACATAGAGACTCATAAAAAAATCACTAAACTTAATGAGTATTTTTCTTCAAATCAAATCAAATTAAAACCTTTGATACAAGAATACTCCAAACTTGAAGAATTCAAGTCCGGCGAGCCATACCAATATTTAAAATATGCAGAAGCTCTCTATGCCGCATACGTTTTGCACGATTTTTCTACCGCAATAGAAAAAGCTTCAGAAGGACTTCATGTAGCAGATTTTCATAACCCCTCGCAAAAACAAGTACGGTTATCCAATATTGAATCCAATCTTTTGTTATCCTATGGCGTAAACAACTGCCGCATTAATAACCTTGAAATCGGTAAATCTGCCTTTGATTACCTACTTCATTATCTGCATGATCTACTGTCACAGTACCACTATATTGTGAATAGAAACTATCACTATGAGCAAAACCTTCTCGGTCTTGTTACATATAATTATTTTGTATTTTTGAGGGATTTTTCTTCCTATGAAGAACTTCTTGATCAGATTGATAAAGCACTGAATATCCTAGACTCTCTAAAGAATGCAGCAAATCTGCCGGATTTACTTTTCTGTAAAACATATTTGCTATACAAACTAGGAAATAAAGACCTGGCACTTGAAACCTACTACACCGCTCATTCTTTTTCAATGTATTACTATAAAGATAATTATGCAGAAATTGAAACAGATATTTTAGATGATATATATGAGCAAATAAAAGCGGATGCCTCCATTTGCTCATATTAAATCAACTAATGTCTATATTCATCTCTTCGCAGTTCCCTGCCCAACATGATCAGGGTTGTGATCCCTGCCAGAAAGTCTGCAATGGCTCCGGAATACATGATTCCGTCGATTCCCATGATCATAGGCAATATCACCATCAGCGGAAGCAGATAGATGATCTGTCTGGTCAGGGATAAAAACATTCCAACCTTTGGTTTTCCGATAGAGGTAAACAGATTGGAGGTGATCGGCTGCATAAAGTTCAAGAAGGTAAAGAACAGGAAAATCCGGAAATACGACTCCGCAAACCGGAAATACTCTTCACTGCCGTTTCCAAAAATGGAAATGATCTGCCGGGGCGCCAGCTGAAACAGAGCAAATGCCACTAAGGATAAACCAAAGCCAACCTTTGCCGCCAGAAGTACGGCTTCTTTCACCCTCTTATACTGTCTGGAACCATAATTAAAACTTACAATAGGCTGCAAACCCTGGGAGATTCCGATGATAAAAGCAAAATAGACCTGATTTACTTTCGTAATGATCCCTGCACAGGCTATTGGGATCGCTTCTCCGTATACGGACAGAGATCCATAGTATTTCAGGGACTTGTTCATCACGATCTGCACCACCATCATGGCCAGCTGATTGGTACATGGTGCGGTTCCAAGGCTCATCACCCGAATTAAATGCTTTCCTCTTGGGATAAAATGCTCTTTCTTCATATCAGCCGTTTTGGCATGGAGGATACAATAGATCGCCATAGATCCGGAAATCACCTGTCCAATCACCGTAGCCCATGCTGCACCTGCCATTCCCCACTGAAAAACAAATACAAACAGGGCATCCAATACCACATTGATCACCGCACCCACAATGTTCACTATCATGGTCATCTTTGGCCTGCCGTCTGCACGGATCAGATGGCCCCCACCAGCCGCAATGATGGAAAACGGAAAGCCCAATCCCACGATCCGGGTATAAATCTTTGCCAACGCAAGCACATCATCCGGAGATCCGAAAAAATGCAAAAGCGGCGTTAGAAATACCTCCGTAACCACCAGTAATGCGATTCCGAAGATCATCATGGCTGCTGCTGCATTTCCCAGATAAAATACGGAGAGTTCTTTTTTCCCCTCACCTTGTGCAATATTAAATGCGCTGGCTCCTCCGATTCCGAATAGCAGCGCTATGGCGATACAGGAAATCGTTAGCGGGAATGCAATATTGGTGGCAGCATTTCCCAATTCTCCCACACTCCGCCCAATAAAGAACTGGTCAACTATGTTATACAGTGAGCTGACCAGCATGGCTATAATACTCGGTACTGCAAACTGCCTAAGCAGTGTACCTGTCGGTTTTGTTCCCAGTGGATTATTTCTTTTGGTTTCTTTTTCTTCCATATCTTACATCTTTAACGCAGTAACTTTCTCTTCTGCTGTCCTTTTCTTTTTTATCGCGATCTGACAATGCGCTTCTTCATAGATTTTATCAAATTCCTCAATATTTTCAAGATAAAAATAAGAATAATCCGCAGTCAGAACGATACCGTCAACATCAAAGCAGCTGACTCTGCGCTCGATCTTCTTAAAGATATCGTTGGCCTTTTTCTCCGTGGTTCCCGGCAGGATCAACAACATTTCACCGCCATCAATACGGATCACATAATCTGTGACCCTTGACATCTGCTGCAACAGCCATGCCATACGACGAAGGACTTTGTCTCCCACTTCCGTACCGTACTCCCGGTTGATGTCCCGCATACCATTGATATTATATACGCCACACCAGATAGGATAGGGCTGTTTTTCTTCCATTTCTTTCTTAAACGAGGAAATATAATTCCGGTTGTATGTACCGGTAAGGATATCATGGGTCGCATTATATTCCATCTGGATCAATGCACGCTTTTTCTCCGTAATATCGTTATATACGAAAACAGAACCAATGGCACGTTCTTTACTGTCTTTCAGGTATTTATACTGGATCTGAAAATAATAGACCATATCCTTGAAAACATAGGTAGTTTCAAAGGTCTGTTCATCTTCTCCGTTTAACTGTAAATATGGATTCTGAGAAAGGAAACCGGAAAGCCCGTCACCTTCCTGCACTCCAAACAGTTCCCTGGCTCTGCGATTGCTCATAAGCATTCTTCCTTCGTAGTCAAACAACACGATAGGATTGTTCATCTCCTCCACAAAAAATGCTTTGGTAGCATTAGCCGCTGCTTTGCCTTTGTAATCATATACATAAAAATACAGAAAACATCCCAGCACAGCATAGGTGATGATGGAATAGTCAATGATTCCTCCCAGCATCAGGAAGACCACATTAATAAGGATCACTGCAAAAAAAGCCGCCACAAAGACAGAGTAACGAACACGGTAAAGCTTTGCAACTTTTACGCATTTCTCCAACATGATAAAAACTATCGCCGCCACCATCACATAGCAGATTCCCAAATGGATCTGGAATAAAAGGTGTGGTCTGAATACCAGATACAGATCCCTTCCCCTGCTTACCACTTCATATCCAATGGTCTGCTCAAAAAACGGATTTAGCAGAAGATGAAGGCTATCCAGGATCAGCAGAATGGCTCCGTAGCGGTAAGAACCGCGGATCGCATCCCTGTTAGACGTAAACAACAGGCAAAACTGAACCAGGAAGAATAAATCCCAGTCAATACAAACAAACACCAGACTGTTGCACATCGACATCACAAAATAATCGTTGGTGCACAGATAAACGGTATAAGAAAGGACAGCAACAAGACCAAAGAATAAAACCTTGGTCATGCTCCTGCCCAAAATATCTTTTTTCAGAACTGCACGATACAGATACACTGCCAGTACGATTGCAGCAGCGGTATAAATACCCGCAAAAAACGCCTTCTCCATATCGCACCATCCCTTCTACAGCCAGATTTTTCCAAAGCTGTAGGTCTATGGTATCATCATATCGTGTCAATTCTATGTTTTTTATGTTACCTTTTTCAATTTTCTAACAGCTTCTCTATCGTTTCAAACAGTTCTCTGGGATCCACCGGTTTCGCAAGATGCTCGTTCATTCCTGCCCTGCGGGTAGCCTCCCTGTCTTCATCATACGCATTGGCCGTCATAGCCACAATCGGAATACTTTTTGCATCCGCTCTGTCCAGCGCCCGGATCCTTCGGGTTGCCTCAATTCCGTCCATTTCCGGCATACGGATATCCATCAGGATCAATTGGAACTGTCCCACAGCACTCTCTGAAAAAATCCGCAGTGCTTCTTTACCATTTTCTGCTCCCACGGTTTCCATTCCTTTGTGCTGTAAGATCCTGAGAATGATCTCCATATTCAGGCTCTGATCTTCAACTACCAGTACCCTCTTGCCGGCAAGATTTTCTCCGGTGGTCTGAGTTTTTTTCTTTTCTACCGGATTTTCTCTGCCTTCTTTTACCAATTGGCGATAAAGAACTAACGTAAAGGTAGTTCCTTCTCCCAACTTACTCTCCACAGAGATTTCTCCGCCCATTCTGTCCACCAGACTTTTTACAATAGATAATCCCAGACCGGTTCCCGTATTTTTTTCATCACTGAGGCGGTTTTCCCGTTCGAAGGGCAGGAACAACTTCTTCATGAAGTCTTCGCTCATTCCACATCCCTCATCCCGGATCGTTGCAACCAGACGCACCCGGTCTTTTCCCATAGGCTGGTACACATTGGTCCAGTACACACATCCCCCCGGATTGGAGAATTTAATCGCATTGCTCAACAGATTACTGTAGATCTGCATGGTGTGGAGCTTATCCATGATCACCACACTGCCTTCAGTACTCTTAAAATCCGTTATGACCTTAACACCCTTTTCCTCTGCCATAGTTTCAAAAATCGGCATCAGGCTGTCGCGGATGTCATCTACCTGGACAGGCTCTTCCCTGATCTCCAGTTTTCCATTTTCAATTTTGGACATATCAAGAATATCATTTAACAAGCCAAGAAGATATTTTCCGGAAGACTCAATTTTCGTCAAATACTCTTCCACCGCAGCCGGCACATGTTCTTCCTGTTTAGCCAGATAGGTCATACCCAATACTGCATTCATCGGTGTCCGGATATCATGACTCATCCTGGACAAAAAGTCCGTCTTAGCCTCTGCGGAACGCTTCAGCACTTCATTTTCCCTGGAACTTTGATATACCAGGAAACTCAAAATGATCAGAATGGTTCCTACTCCGATTATGATCATCAGAAAGGTGATACTCTTCGTCGGATTATCGTATACCATTCCCAGAAATGTATTTTGCTGTGCTGAAACCTTGGATTCCGAATAAGAAATCGAACGGATCTTATCCTGTGAAATACTGGCCAGGGTTTTGGATAATATAGACGCCAGCATACTGTTCTTAGAATCAGTTAAGGCCATACAGCTCTGGGTGGTATAATCCAGTAATTTCGTGGTCAGTCCGGCATTTCGATAGTTTGTAAGGTAATACTCCGCCGTCATGGTATCCGCCACCGTATAATCTGCCTGACCCTGCTGCACCAGCGTGAAACACTCCTCATAGTTTTCACACCAGATCAACTGTTTTCCGGGTGTTTGATCAAACAGCTCCTCGGCTGCAGGATCTCCCTTTACCAACGCAATCCTGGCTGTTGTTTCATCGATCTTTGCATTCTTTTTTGTAATCTGATAATAGTTCTTGGTGAGAAATGGATTGGTGATCCGGATATTATCTTTATTGTACCATCCGTTTTCATAGAAAAAATCCGGCCAGACATCAACACCCTGTGAGTTCAGATATGCAAGATATCCTTCGGAATTTTCTATTGTTGCTCCCGATTTTTCCAGTTTCTTGCGTAACGCTCCGGCATCGATTACCTTTTCTTCATATCTTACGCCCAGCTTTGCACAGACCAGCTTTGCAATTTCAGGAAGAACTCCGTCATAGTTTCCTCCGTCTTCCAGTCTGCATAGATATCCCTGTTCCGAAACAAATGCAAACGTGATCTTATCCAGACTGTCAACATACTCCTGCTCTTCTTTGGTCAGCGGAATATTTACACGCTCCGGATAATACCAGGCATACCGTTCGGTGAAGAAGCTCGGCTCATTCAATTTGATCTGTCCGATGGCTTCATCAATTTTTCCAATCCAGGTTGAATCCTTTCTGGCACAGATATAATTGGTCTGATAACAGAACCTGCTTAACACCTTATACTCATCACTATAGTCCATCACGTTAGTGATGACCGCATCTACTTTCCGTGCATCCAGTGCCTGCTGGCACTGGTTATATTCATCAAAGTACACCAGATTGTCTTCCGTCATATTTAGTTCCTGAAGATATTTATCAATCTGGAGTGAATTCGACAACATTCGGCTGATTCCCACTTTCAGGTCCGCAAAGGCCTCTTTATCTTCATAAGTCAGATCATTGCGATCCGCTGTTGTCATCAGAACATGATACGTGTCCATTATCCCGATCTCACAGAGTGCAAACTGCTCTGATGTAGCGGGATTAGCAGATTTTGTAACCGGAAGACGTAGATCCGCCCTTCCATCAAGCACCATTTCCCGGGCTTCTCCCCAGGAAGGTGCCTCAATGTACTCAAACTGAAGTCCGCTGTACTGGGAAATCTTCTCCAGGACATCCACACCATAACCATGCAGATCTCCGTTTTCGTCATATTCAAAAAAACCTTCCA
>JBJEKY010000003.1:0-5211 GCA_051878875.1 Lachnospiraceae bacterium
GGAAGAAACCATGAACCACATTGATGAGGATGCATTTGAGCTGGCGGTGGAATTGCTGGATTCTTCCAAAAACATCTATATCATCGGACTTCGAAGCTGTGCACCTCTGGCCCAGTTTCTATCCTTTTACTTAAGTCTTTTGTATGATCATGTTCATCTTTTGACCTCGAACAGTGCCAGCGAGTTATTTGAACAGATGGTCCATATCGGAAAGAATGATGTGATCTTTGGTATCAGTTTCCCGCGCTATTCCCTGCGCACATTAAAAGCGTTGGAATATGCCAATAATAAAAATGCGAAAGTGATCACTTTAACAGACAGCATTCATTCGCCCATGAACCTGTATTCTTCCTGCAACCTCATTGCAGTTAGTGAAATGTCTACGGTGGTGGATTCTTTGACGGCACCTTTAAGCGTGATCAATGCCCTGATCATATCCCTGTATATGAAAAAGCCTAATCAGGTGATACGAAATCTGGATGAACTGGAGCGGGTCTGGGATGATTATCAGGTATACGGATCCGATGAGATTGATTATATTGATGACTCCATGAAAATGAGATACAGGAAACCGGAGAAACAGTAGTGAAGAAAGTTATTGTAGTAGGCGGAGGGGCCGCAGGAATGATGGCAGCCTGTGCGGCGGCACAAAACGGTCATCAGGTTACTCTGATAGAAAAAAATGAAAAATTAGGAAAAAAAATCTATATCACCGGAAAAGGTCGATGCAATCTCACCAACGATTGTGACGTGCAGGACCTGTTTAAGCAGATTTTACGAAATCCCAAGTTTTTATATTCGGCGATTTATGAATTTGATAATTATATGGTACAACGGTTTTTTGAGGATTGGGGCTGTCCGGTGAAAATAGAACGGGGAGACCGGGTGTTTCCGGTTTCCGATCATGCTTCCGATGTAACGGGGGCATTGGAGAGAGCCATGAAGGCAGCCGGAGTAAAGATCCTTCTTAATACCCGGGTTACGGAAATCATGCAAAGGGAACAAGGTGGTGTTTCCGGCGTTTTGGTTCATACAAAAAACGGAAAAACGCAGCCCGATAACCTTCCGGCAGATGCCGTGATCCTGGCTACCGGAGGTGTTTCTTATCCAAGTACCGGAAGTACCGGGGACGGAATCCGGTTTGCCGAAAAACTGGGTCATACGGTAAAGCCATTAACACCCAGTCTGGTACCCTTTGAAACAAAAGAAACCTTTGTGAAGGAGCTTATGGGGTTATCTCTTAAAAATGTTCAGGCTACCATTACCGATGGCAAGGGGAAGAAATTATATTCCGATTTTGGAGAAATGTTGTTTACCCATTTTGGAGTCAGCGGGCCGTTGATGTTGTCTGCTTCTGCAGCCGTCAATGATACCATTATGAAAGAGAAACTTCATCTTTTCATAGATCTTAAGCCTGCGTTGACAAAGGAACAGCTGGACAAGCGTATCCTTCGGGAATTTGAGGAAAATAAAAACCGAAAATTTAAGAATGCTATCAGTTCTTTGTTCCCCGGAAAACTTACGCCTGTCATGATACAACTTTCCGGAATTGACGGAGAGCTTCCGGTCAATGAGATCACAAAAGGACAGAGAGAACAGTTTGTAGATCTTATAAAGGCAATGCCTCTGACACTGTTGGGTGTGCGGGACTTTAAAGAAGCCATCATCACTAAAGGTGGGATCAACGTAAAAGAGATCAATCCATCCACTATGGAATCTAAACTTGTTCCGGGACTGTATTTTGCCGGAGAAATGATTGACTGTGATGCTTATACGGGAGGATTTAACCTGCAGATCGCCTGGTCTACGGGACATCTTGCGGGAAGCCATATAGAATAAGAGTAGGAGATAGAATATGAGTTTTAATATTGCCATTGACGGACCGGCAGGAGCCGGAAAAAGTACCATTGCCAAAGCACTGGCAAAGACACTTAACTTTGTTTATTTTGATACCGGGGCCACTTACCGTGCCCTTGCTTATTATGTTGTGGAATCCGGACTAGATCCGGAAGATGAACAGTTGATTTCGGAGCGTATTCCGGAAGCTTTCGTTTCTATCCGTTACGAGAACAAAGAACAGCAGGTCTATGTGAACCGTAAAAATGTAACGGCTTATTTGAGAGAGGAGCGCATTGGAAACACGGCATCCAAGATCAGTGCTTACAAAGCGGTAAGAGCACAGTTATTAAGTTTACAGCAGGACATGGCAAAAACCACTGACATTATTATGGATGGACGGGATATCGGTACCTGTGTATTGCCAAACGCCCAGGTGAAGATCTTCTTAACAGCAAGTGTAGAGACCCGTGCAAAGCGTCGTTTTGATGAGCTGTTGGAAAAAGGTGAGACTCCTGATTTAGAGAAGATCAAGCAGGATATTGCGGACAGGGATCATCGGGATATGACCAGAGCCATCTCACCGTTAAAACAGGCTGAAGATGCTGTTTTGGTTGATACTTCTGATATGGGTATTGAAGAAGTGGTGCAAACCATCCTCACGATTGTGGAAGCAAAGAAAAAAGAGGCGGAGTAAAGATCATGAATTGTACAGTTGCCAAAAGTGCAGGGTTTTGTTTTGGTGTAAAACGGGCGGTGGAGCAGGTTTACCAATGTGTAGAAGAGTCTTGCATTCCGGTATATACCTTCGGTCCTATCATTCATAACGAAGAAGTGATCAAAGAACTGGAAGAAAAAGGTGTTCGCGTGATCAATGACATGGAGGAGGCAGAACGTCTGCATGAAGGAATCCTGATCATTCGTTCTCATGGAGTATCGAAAGCAGTCTATGATCAATTAAGTAAAACAGGACTCACCTTAAAGGATGCCACCTGTCCTTTTGTAAAGAGGATCCATGAACTGGTGGCTAATCATAGTGCACAGGGAGAGACCATCGTGATCATTGGGGATCCGAAACACCCGGAAGTGCAGGGGATCAGCGGATGGAGCAGCGCAAAGCGTACCTTTATTCTGAACTCCAAAGAGGAAGCAAACGCTTTTAAAACAGAAAAATCCGAAAAAGTGTGTATTGTCTCTCAAACGACATACAACTACAATAAATTTCAAGAATTAGTTGAAATTATAACAAAAAAAGGTTATGATATAAATGTTATCAACACGATTTGTAATGCAACGCAGGAGAGACAGACGGAGGCAGTCTCTCTGGCCCGGCAGTCAGATGCCATGATTGTGATTGGTAGTCTTACTAGTTCCAATACGGCCAAGCTGTATGAACTTTGTAAGAAAGAATGCGCAAATACTTACTATATACAAACCATTGACGATCTTGATGTTAGCAAGATTCAAAAATTCCATTCTGTAGGTATTACTGCAGGGGCATCTACCCCAAACAAATTAATTGAGGAGGTTCAAAAGTATGTCAGAAATGAGCTTTGAACAAATGCTTGAAGATTCACTAAAAACAATAAGAAATGGGGAGGTCGTTGAAGGTACTGTCATTGGTGTGAAACCGGAAGAAATCGTACTCAACATCGGCTATAAAGCCGATGGTATTTTAACAAGAAACGAATATTCCAATGAACCCGTTGATTTAACCACCGTTGTTAAAGTCGGCGATAAGATGGACGTTAAAGTTGTTAAAGTAAACGATGGCGATGGACAGGTTTTACTTTCTTATAAACGCCTCCAGGCTGAGAAAGGTAACAAGCGCCTTGAAGAAGCCTTTGAAAACCATGAAGTATTGAAAGCAACCGTAAGTGAAGTCCTTTCCGGAGGATTAAGTGTTGTTGTTGACGAGGCAAAGGTATTTATTCCTGCAAGCCTTGTATCCGATACCTTTGAAAGAGACCTTTCCAAATTCAAAGGTCAGGAGATCGAATTTGTGATCACCGAGTTCAATCCAAAGAGACGTCGCGTGATCGGTGACAGAAAACAGCTTCTGGTTGCTAAGAAAGAAGAAATGCAGAAAGAACTGTTCTCCAGAATCAAAGTTGGAGATGTTGTAGAAGGAACTGTAAAGAATGTAACGGATTTCGGTGTATTTATTGACTTAGGCGGAGCGGATGGATTACTTCATATCTCCGAAATGTCCTGGGGAAGAGTAGAAAATCCGAAGAAGAACTTCAAAGTCGGCGATACCGTTCGTGTATTCATTAAAGATATCAAGGATACCAAGATCGCACTCAGCATGAAGTTTGAAGATGAGAATCCATGGCTGGATGCCGACAAACGCTATGCAGTAGGAAATGTTGTTACAGGTAAAGTTGCCAGAATGACAGATTTCGGAGCATTCGTTGAGTTAGCAGAAGGTGTGGATGCACTGCTTCACGTATCACAGATTTCCAAAGAACATATTGAGAAACCATCTGATGTTCTTTCTGTAGGTCAGGAGATTGAAGCTAAGATCGTTGACTTTAATGAGGCTGAAAAGAAGATCAGCTTAAGCATGAAAGCATTACTTGAGCCGGAAGCACCTGCCAAGAAAGAGGAAGAACCGGAAGATGATGCTGATATTGCAGATGTAAATATTGAAGAGGTTGCAGCAAGCTTGGAAGACGAACAGTAAAGAGGTGTTATATGCCGATTTTGAATGGATATGAGGAATTTAAGAAAGATGTCTTTTCCATGACGAAGATAGATCTTAATGCGTATAAGGAAAAGCAGATGAAGAGGCGTATCGATACGCTGATCGGAAAGAACAAATGCGACTCTTATAAGGACTATGTTGCTTTGATCAAATCAGATAAGTCTAAATTTGAGGAGTTTGTTAATTTCCTTACCATCAATGTTTCTGAATTTTATCGTAATCCCGAGCAGTGGACAGTTCTGGATAAAGAGGTTTTTCCTTCTCTGATCGAGAAATTCGGACCAAATCTCAAAGTCTGGAGTGCAGCATGTTCTACGGGTGACGAACCGTATTCATTGGTTATGGCATTGAGCAGACATTTGCCACTGGAAAAGATAAAAATTGTAGCAACCGATATAGATAAGCAGGTTCTTGCGAAGGCAAAGGTGGGATTATATTCTGCCAAGAGTGTAGCAAATGTTCCTGCGGATCTTAAGAAAAAATTCTTTACGGAAATCGGCGGCTCCTACCAGATCTCTGATGAAATAAAAAAGAGAGTTGAGTTTAAGGAACATAACCTTTTAAAGGATCCTTACCCGACTGGCTGCCACTTGATCGTTTGCAGAAATGTATTGATCTATTTCACGGAAGAAGCGAAAGAGGAAGTTTACAAGAAATTTAACAGTGCT
>JBJEKY010000004.1:0-5180 GCA_051878875.1 Lachnospiraceae bacterium
AGGGTTATGGTCTGTCTTACATCCGCGATCCCTGTAAGCTGAAGCACCACAACGGTCAGGCAGCTTAAACATCCCAACGCGCACATAATATCCCAGCTTCTATGATTCCTGCTGGAGAATTGGTTTCGCACAAAAAACAAATACGATAACGCCATGATGGAAATGGAGGTGATCGCAATGGCTGATAAAGCCTGCGGATGTCCAAATATCAATGGGGTCACCGGGACATCACATATTTTCCAGAGCCCGGCAAATATCGAGAAGATGCCCAGCATGGCTACGCTTTGGTCAATTTCATGGTTTTTCCGGTTCACCATCACGAAAAGAATAAACGTGATTCCCACCAGGATCCCGATGGCTCCCATCACAAGTAACGGTACACCGTTTTTGATGGTGTCCGTACAGATTGCCTCAAAACTTCCAAAATAGATCACCGGTTTATTGGATATACTGCTTTTGTACAATGGCTTGACCGTCATACGGACCCAGTTGCCTTCATCCTGCTTATTGACATGGATCTTCGCCCAGCCGCAACCCACTGCTTTGGAAAAATAATTGTCCCCTCCGGGTTTTACACTGTACACCGTCTCCCCGCCGATGCAGATTTCTACTTCCTGATGGACCATATAGATTACCAGTGAGCCCTCATGTTGCGGCACATCCTGTAATGTCCATCTGTATTCCTGCACCACTCCAGCAGGTGCGGTTTCATCTTCATATTGTGTCACTTCATAGTCGGTCAGAATCGTGTAATTCTCTTCTGTTCTGGTATTGATCTCGTCCACGTTCTCATGGACATCAATCAAAATCAGCATCACGAGAGCCAGAAGAAGGGTAAACACATAGATTACCTTCGTAAATGACTTCATACTAACTTCCTTACAATTCCTCTAACATTTTTTCCGCATCCTCTGCGGCCTTTACCTTGTCATTGGCCTTGATGATAACTCCGGCTTCATCGATCAGATAAGTGGTACGTACCACACCCATGGAGACCTTTCCGCACATTTTTTTCTCTTTCCAAACGTCATAAGCTTCAATAACCTTGCGCTCCGGATCTGCCAACAGAGTAAAAGTAAGGCCGTTTTTTTCCTCAAATTTCTTATGGGATGCCACACTGTCTTTGCTGATTCCAAGCACCACAGCCCCTTTTTCTTCAAACTGCGGATAGTTCTGCGAATAACCGCAGGCCTGCTTGGTACATCCGGCCGTATTATCTTTGGGGTAAAAATATAAAATGACTTTCTTTCCTCTGTATTCCTCTAATGTATGCATGGTTCCGTTCTGATCCGGCAATTCAAAGGCCGGTGCCTTGGTTCCAACTTCTAACATGGCTTGTCCTCCCTCTTTCTCTACAATACTTCCAGCAATTCAATCCGGAAGTTTAATTCCTTGCCGGCCATTTCATGGTTTGCATCAAAGGTGATGGTAGTATCGTCTTTGGCAGCAACCCTTACCGGGAATGGCTGTCCGCTGGCATCGGATAAATACACCAGCTCTCCCACATTCAGTGCTTCAGATCCCGGGATCTGAGCGATCTGCATGGTAAAAATCGCCTGGGGATCTGCCTCGCCATACGCCTCTTCCGGCATCAGATGTACGTCTACAATCTGTCCTACTTCCATGTCTGCAACTGCCTCATCGAATCCGCGGATCATCATTCCCACGCCGCTGGTAAATTCCAGTGGTTCTCCACGGTCATAGGAGGAATCAAATTGTTCACCATCGTTAAAGGTTCCTTTATAATGCACGCGTACGGTTTTGCCCACGTTTCTTCCTTCCATAATCGGTGTGAATCCACAGCCGTGGCATCCTCCGCAGCCGGACTCTTCTCCACCGCAACCGCAGGAATTGTCTTCCTGCTGATCTGTGCAGGAATCATTCTCGCCACAGGAATGTCCTCCACAGGAATGGCCTTCCTCGTGATGATCACAATTTACACCGGTAGATTTCAATTCTCCTGCAAGATATGCCTTCACTGCAGCATCGGTATCTCCCTGGGCTCCGGCACACACTTCGATGCCTGCTTCCTTAAGAGCATCCATAGCTCCTCCGCCAATACCTCCGCAGATCAGTACATCTATCCTTTGTTCCGCTAAAAGTGCCGCCAGTGCTCCATGACCCGCGCCGTTGGACTCAAGAATCCTGTTACTGACAACCTGATTGTTTTCTACTTCATACACTTTAAAGTGCTCTGTTTTTCCAAAATGCTGAAAGACCTGTCCATTATCGTATGTAACTGCTATTTGTTTCATGTTTGTCTCCTAAATTAAGTAATATTTTCTTGTATCGTGAATATCTCTCGCTTCCACTCATTATATCACACTCTGCTCTATAATATCATCTTAAATTTCTATTCTTCGTCAAGATTTTCACCAAGTCCCTGTGCCATGATCAGATTCCACTTATCATTGGCCTCCTGGGTAGCGTGTTTTTGCATAATCCTGTTTCTGTCACTTAAGATTGCAAGCATTTCGTCCACAATCTCCTCCGGCGGAAGCTTTTGGTAGTGTGAAAGGTATCCGATCATACGATTTGCTGTCCAATCCGTGTTTAGGTTTTTCGTGATCCCGTCGCAGAAATCTTCCGGATATCCGCGCTTTTTAAGAATGTTATAAAGTTCTATGCTTCTTGGTGATTTGGGTTTCATTTTCTTTTTCTTGTATATGAATACATCTGAATTTGCAACGATAGCTATTCCATTTTTTATTGCTTCTTCATATGTCATATTTTCATACAACAGCTTTTGAGTAATACTATTATAATCAGCTTCATAAAAATGACTCGAAATGATTTCTTCAAGCATTTTCGGTATATTATACGCTAATGATGACGATGGATTATTCTTTGACTGCATTCTGTCATCCCGTACATTATCGATGAGTCTATCCAATTCTTGATTTAATGATACATGCGGAAGCAACTTTGCTATATCATAAAGATGCCTAGAATCTCTGTCCTGCACATCTTGAATTCGATAATCGCATATTGCAAATACTTTGTCTATAAAAGTCCTCTCCAATGACTGCACTTTCATATCCGCAATTACTGCTTCAAATGGGATAGGCATTTTAATATCTCTTTCTTGACAGAACTGACCTACATAGCTTTTCACCTCATGCAGTTCCACCGGATACGATGTCTGATAAAAACTTGTTTCAATTATGATTTCCTGCGGAAAGCTGCTAAAAAAGGAATTATACGTAAAAACATATCTGTTGTAATCATATCTTGACTTGATCTCATCTGGATTTAAAAGTTGCATACCATGACGTTCTGCAATTGAAATGATAATGTCCTTAACCTTTTTCTTTTCTGATTCTGTAGGCTTTCGATTCAAGGATAAGTCAATGTCTTCTGAAAATCTATCAATTATCCCATATGCTTTGGACAATGATGTGCCTCCCTTAAATACAAAAGGTATATCTTCTTTGCTTAGTTCAAAAAGAATCATTGATTGTAAAGTATCTTTTTCAATCATTTGTTCTGTTCGTCCCATTTCCCTTGCAACAGTTTCTATAATATCTTTCCATTCATCACCATACTCTTTATACCAACTCACCCATTAATCCCCCTTGATAGATATTTTTGTAGACCTTGTCTGGATATAACTCCAGATATTTTTTTACAATATCAAAATCTAATGCCAGATAATCGACAATGACATTTAGTTTTTTCTTCAACCTCTCCCCTGTTAACTCACTATACTTGTCTACCGTTGTCATCAGGTCAAGAAACTGTAATGCTGATGCATTTTCTTCCGTAATACGTGTTAACGGTTTATAAATAATAATATTTCTTCCGTCAATCTGTGCTTTCCTCTGTTTAGTCGTAGCTTCATTGGAACAGATTTCGTAGCACGAAGGGTTTTGTGTTGTTAAACCCAGATCATTAGCAAGTTGGATACCTGTTACATATCCTTCTATTTCTCCATTAGGGCAAATATACCTTTTTTCTATATATTTTTCCACCGAGATTCTGCCCTTCGTTCCCAAAACCGTTAAATATGGCAAATAATATACACCGTTATATAATCTCTCTATTTTCCCTTCATCTGTAAGTTTTTTCATTTCCTGGCGAACATAGTCTCTAGATGTGCCGGGAAGTTCTGCCAAAAAAATGGGCTCACCTTTTTCAAAATTGCCTAAAATATAATCATACAGCATTTCTTACCTCACAAATTGGAAACTTATTATTTCTTTTTTATTATATCCCATTTGATTGATTTGTAAAGAGATGAAGTATTTTCTAATTTATTCATATATGTAATAAGTTCATTTAACATATAAATAGATTTAAAGGGTGTCTTTAAAAAGCATTTGTGAAATCTGCCCAAAAATAATTGACTTACGCCATATTTTTCATTAACATTTACCGCAAAGCGTTTTTTCGGTACGGTGAAGTAAAAAACAACGGGAAAACGTGAAGTTTATTCATCATACGAAAGGAAGAATAAAATGACAGCTCTAGTTTTAGTTATTGTTGCAGCTCTTGCAGCATTAGCTTTTGCAGCCTTCAACTTCTTCACCGTGAAGAAGATGGAGGAAGGAACAGACAAAATGTCTGAGATTGCTGAAGCAATCCGGATGGGTGCGAATGCATTCATCGTGTACGAGTACAAGATCATTGCACTCGTGGTAGTTATCATCGCAGTATTTTTTGTTTTCATGTCATGGCAATCCGCCATCTGCTTTGTGATCGGCGTATGCATGTCTGCTTCTGCAGGCTGGGTAGGTATGAAGATCGCCACCTATGCCAATGTCCGTGTTTCCAATAAGGCACGAGTGACCAAGAACATTGGAGAAACCCTGAAAGTTGCTTTCCGCGGCGGTTCCGTTATGGGACTTTGTGTAGGCGGTTTTGCACTGCTTGGACTTTTCTTAGTTTATATGATCTTTGGTGTAGGCATGGGACTTATGTCCATTGACGCTATTAAAAATGGCGGAGTATTTACCCAGTGTTTATCCTGCTACGCTTTAGGCTGCTCTATCGTAGCGATGTTCAACCGTGTGGGTGGCGGTATCTACACCAAGGCTGCTGATATGGGTGCTGACCTGGTTGGTAAAACCGAGGCCCACATCCCGGAGGACGATCCCCGTAACCCGGCAACCATCGCTGATAATGTTGGTGACAACGTGGGTGACGTAGCCGGTCTTGGTTCCGACCTTCTGGAATCCTAT
>JBJEKY010000005.1:0-5312 GCA_051878875.1 Lachnospiraceae bacterium
AAAATGATTTCCAATGTTCTTAAGTGTTCCTTTGAGAACTTGGCAGGTCTGGCAAAATCATAATTCTTAGCTTGTTTCTCACCATCATCTTTTATCTCTTCAACATCCAGTTCACCACTGCTTAACGCCTGCAGCAAACTGTCTATCTCATTTTGAGATAAAACCTCTCCCATGTTCTCTCACCACCTGTCGCCTAAAACTTTCAAATTCAGAATCCTCTGTCATGTGTCATGCACATCGGGATCATCTAATCCGTCTACTGCAGTAAAAGGGAATTAAAACCTACTGCAACAATAAAATCGGAGTTGTACAGAGCCTGAAGAGAACCCAGGATCTCTTCTTCCACTTCATCCTGTACATCCGGATCGTTCATTTCCTCCTTGGTATGGGCACTGACGGCACTGATAATGGTATCCTTAATGATACTGTCTTTGGAACTCATTGTTGTTCCGTATGTTTCATAGTCTTCATGTTCCTTGTTTAAAGACAGATACATGGAAACAACCGCAAAATGATCTTCTCCGTCAGAACCTTTCTTCAGGTTAATGGTCATGGTCTCGCCGTCGTTGACATTATAAGCCTCCAGGTTTGCCATAGATACATTATTCTGTCCTGTGGTCTTTCCTGCATTTAACTCCAGATGGATAGCCTGGGCAACTTCTTCAATCAGTTTATTAGCATTCTGTGTCGCCGGCACAATGGAAAAGGTCAGTATGGCCGTAAAAACCAAATTCACTAAAACCAGTGCTAAAATCAATACAGACATGAGATTTTTCTTCATATACTTTCTTTCCCGTTCCTTTCCATCCGTTTACTTAATTCCCGGAATACATACTGTTATATACCTTGATCTCTACCCTTCGGTTCTTCGCCCTTCCTGCCGCAGTAGAATTATCTGCCACCGGAACATAAGAGCCTCTTCCGGAAAACTTCAGATATTTGGGGTTTACGTCGGACACCTCTTTGATGTAATCCGCCACCGCCAATGCACGAAAAGTAGATAAAACATTGTTGTTCTTATACTGTCCTCCATTAAGGGGAACATTATCTGTATGGCCTTCCACTTCAATGATATTGTCGCCATAATCATCAATGATCTGGGCAAGTTTCTTTATGATAGGCTTTGCCTCCGACTGGATATCTGCTTTGCCGGATTCAAACAAAATCGCACCATTTAAGGTCAATAAAACATACTGTTCATTAAACTCTACGTTCACCTGATCGGAAAGACCGGCTTTGTCAAGCTGACCTTCTATCTCTTCTGCCATTTTCTCCGATTCCTGGGTTGCCGCGTCTTCATATTCCTTCACATAATCTGAATTGCCTTCACCCTGCTCCTTATTCTCACCATTGGAATTGGAAGTCATTGCTTCGTTAAAGTAAACATCCAGCTCTTTCAACTGACTGATTCCGTTTCCTACCATTTCTCCCTCGCCGATAGTCGAGCCTCCGGAGGGCAAAATAGAAAAACTGCTTTGCAGGGAGGCTACCACTTCATTAAACTTCGCTGCATCCACACTGGACATGGAAAACAGAAGCACGAAAAAGCACAGCAGCAAATTCATCAGATCCGAGAATGTGGCCATCCACGCAGGGGAACCTGCGGGAGCGTCGTCCTGTTTCTTCTTTGCCACTAGCCCTCACCTCCGTTTGAATCAGACAGTGAATCCCTGCTCTTAGGTGACAGGAAGGACTTGAGTTTCTCTTCTATTACACGTGGGTTCTCTCCTGCCTGAATAGACAAAAGACCCTCCACCGTAACTTCTTTCATCATAATTTCTTCTGCGTTTCGAACTTTCAATTTCGACGCAACCGGGTTACACAGCCAGTTCGCCAAAAGAGAACCATACAGGGTTGTCAGCAATGCCGTTGCCATGTTCGGTCCGATGGAACTGGGGTCATCCAATAATTTCAACATGTTAACCAAACCGATCAGGGTTCCGATCATTCCCCAGGCAGGACCCAGTTCTGCCCATTTCTCCCAAAGAGCAATGACCTTCTTATGACGGTCTTCGATACATACCAAATCTGTTTCCAGAATACCGCGAACCAACTCCGGATCCGTACCGTCTACTACAAGCATGACACCTTTCTTTAAGAAAGGATCTTCAATGCTGTTGCTTGCCTCATCTAACGCCAATAAGCCTTCCTTACGTGCAACATTGGACAAATCAATAATGGTCTTAATGACTTCTCCTGCATCAGTATTAGAAGACTTAAAAATTAACGTGATTCCTTTCAATCCGTTGATAAAGTCGGGCATGGTATTACATCCGATAACACCCGCCAGTGAACCTCCAATGGTAATAATGATAGACGGTAAGTCACCGAAATTACCCAGTGCGGCTACACCCTGATCTCCGGATACGATTCCAAAAACAACCATGACAACTCCGAGGAGCATGCCAAGCAGTGATGCTATATCCATATATGTATCATTCCTCTATTCCTGTCGATTTTCATGCGATACAGTTGACTGGTCTAAAAAAGTACACATCACGACATATTTTTAGTAATTCTCATTCCATTCTACTAAACTTTTATCTCCTTGTCTACTTCCTTTTGTAAATATTTTTTAAATTATACCACATATTGGGGCTTTTTGTCACCTTCCGCCCCAATATACACTAAATTTTAATAATTAGGAGCGGTTGTAACCAGTAAAGCCTTCCGGCAAAACACCGGAAGGCTCAAAACTAACTATCTCTTTAAATTGATCAACTCTTCCAGTAAGGTATCGGAAGTGGTGATGATCCTGGAGTTTGCCTGGAAACCACGCTGGGTGGTGATCATATCGGTAAACTCGTTAGAAAGATCTACGTTACTCATTTCCAAAGCTCCTGTGGTCATGGAACCGCCATCTGCGGTAACATCCACGCCGATTCCGTCAAACTCACCGGAGTTTAAGGTCGTCTGGTAACAGTTATCTCCTACCTTCTGAAGACCGGAAGCATTGGCAAAGTTTGCAACTGCGATCTGTCCAAGAAGAACCGTATTACCATTATCATAAGATCCATAGATCATACCATTGGTATCAATGGAAATACCTGTCATAGCACCTAACTTCTTACCGGCACCGGTGGAGCCATCCGTAGCTCCACGATCCATACCCATGGTAGAAGAACCGCCATTGTTGTAGTTGGTTACCTGAGTAAAATCGATGCTGATGTTCTCGAAGTTCGGTCCAAGATTGGACAATGCAAGGACTGCTTCTTTGGCATTACCGATTCCGATAAAAGTACCGTCACCGGAATCAAACTCCAGCTGACTATAATAGGATGTACCTTTAATTCCAAGCATAAAAGTGTCATAGTCTGTCGTCACATCGGTAGAATTAACATTATTCAGCAATGTACTGATCTCTGCAGAAGTTAAAGTCGTCGTAAACAAATCCGGATTCTGAAGATAATTTTCCAATTCTTTAGCAGTCTTATTTGTTGCGCTATTTGTTCCAGTTGGATCCTCAATATTAAATGTACCATCTGCATTCTTTGTCAGTCGGATTGGGCTTACTGTTGTAAATGTACTATTACCATTAATCGTCAATGTATCATAATACTGTGTCTGATCTTCCCATTCAGAATTACCGTCAATATATATATTAGAATCGATACCTGAAAAATTATCTGCTAAAAATTTTCTCAGTCGGATCTTTTCCAGGTTTATCTGGTTTGCATAAGTATCATCCTTATTTCCAATTGCAACATACGTCACATCTGTTACTTGAGCCGGAGTAGTTGTATCATAGGTTTCCTGAGCAATGTAGAATTTACTTCCGTCGGTAAAATAATATCCCTCGTCGATCATCTTACCATTCGATGTATTTGTTAAATAAACAATGCTCATATTATCTTTGGCCGTGGTTGTAATATCATTGCCGTTTTCATCAATCACTGTAATATTCGTCGGTTCTGCAGCCTGATTTGTATTGTTATATCTGGTATTTAAAAAATCTTTATAACTTTTTGTACTATGAAACTCCCTTCCTGCTAACAGTGAGCCTGTATCTTTTGTATTCGAATCAGCCACTCCAAACAGGTCACCAGCTGTGATCTGACCAGTACCCAGAATCGTTTCTGAGTTACTGTCTAAAATATCTGTCAGGGAAACATTATAAATACTGTCTTTTCCAGAACTCGTCACTTTAAACTTCGCTGTATAAGCATAACCTAACGCATCATAGAAGTTCAGGTTCATTACATATCCGTCGTCCGTATTAACTGCTTTAGTGTTGGTGTCCAGTACTCCTGAACAAATTGCATTGGTGGTTGCTTCCGGTGCAGAAGTTAAGTTACTTGCCTGCATGATACGCAGCGCGGAAACGGTGTCTTTCTTGATCTCGCCGGTGGCCGGATCTACCTGCCAACCCATAACGTTGTAACCGGTAGAAGTCATGGCAAGGTTACCTGCTGCGTCTACATAGAAGGAACCGGCTCTGGTAAAGAGGTTCTGGGTTCCGTCACTTACTACGAAAAAGCTGTCGCCATTGATCTTTACGTCAAAAGCTCCTCCGGTGGTCTGTGTTGCACCGGCCTGGCTGATGTTGGTCATAATAGATGCTGTAGAAACACCAAGACCGATCTGTTTTGCGTTGATACCACCGGTTCCGGTGAGGGCGTTTGGTCCGCTCGCTCCCTGGGTGGTCTGGTACATAATTTCGTTAAAGGTAACAGAGGATGATTTAAATGCAACCGTATTTACGTTTGCAATGTTGTTACCGATAACGTCCATTTTAGACTGGTGTGTTTTTAAACCTGCCACACCAGAATACAATGATCTCATCATAGGACATTTCCTCCTTGCGGAGGGCTGTAAATTTGTCTCTTCTGTCAGTCCGAGACATTAACTTCCATAAAGGTCCAGCTAACTGATTACAGCCCCGTCAATATTTGTGTATACATTTTCATTTGCCTGTGTGGAATCCATCGCGGTAATCACCGTGTTGTTTGGTACATTTACGATAAATGCCAAAGAATCAACCATTACCAAAGACTCCCGGATTCCTTTTTCAGATGCCTTCATTGCTCCCGAATTTAATCTGAAAAGCTGTTCGTCCGATAACGTAATGTTTCGGTCATTCAGTCTGTTTTCTGCATGCTTGGAAAACTTAAGCTCCGTGACCGGGTTGGTTTTCTGTTGAAGGATCTCTTCAAAGGACAACCCGTTTAAGGTTTGTATCCCAAGTCCAGATTTCTGTTGTGGGTTCAGGTACTGATCGGTGACCTGTTCAATGGAGGTAAACTGATTTTGAATTCTGTTTAATCCCATATGCTCCACTCCCTTTATGCCGTTTGTGCAGTTTCTTCTGCATC
>JBJEKY010000005.1:5412-29476 GCA_051878875.1 Lachnospiraceae bacterium
TTCTGTTTCATCGGTACTATCAGTATCATCGGTTTGTGGCATGATTTCCTTTAGTCTTGCTTCCAAAGTTTTCAGCTGTGTCACCAGTTCATCATCCACGAAGGTCTTCTGATAATCTGTCATGGAATCATACGCTTCTCGTGCCTGTTCCACCAGTTTCGCATCGGATACTGTCAAGGCCTTCTCAGATGGCATCTTTTCCATCATGTTCTTGAAAGACTGTGCACAGGTTACGGCATCCATATAATCCGGGTCTACTACCGTGTCCAGATCATCAATGCTGTAAAGATTATTGTTTACGGACAGATATACTTCACCGTTTTCTACATACATGTAGTCAACCATTCCGCTAAAGTAACTGGTTTCTCCGGTTATACTGTTCGTAGTTCTCATGATAACCTGCTTACCAACCAGCTGTGAAGCCTCCATCTGTTTCAGGCTTCCCTGCATGGCTGTGCTCTGTTCAATCTGAGTAAATGTCGCATACTGGGAAATCCACTCTGTGTTAGAAGTTGGCTCTAACGGATCCTGATACTTCATCTCAGCAACAAGGAGTTGTAAAAACATATCTTCGTCCACGGAATTGGCATCATCACTTACAATCTCTTTTCCGTTTACGTCTGTATTGGTAGAACCGGTGCTGGTAATCTTTCCATTATCTACAATCGCTGTAATTGCCATTGATCTTCCTCCCTTCTTTATGCTCCGATGTTGATCACGTTACCATTATCCCGCATCATTTTTGCAATGACCATATCCTCTTCTGACATAAGACCCTGAAGATCATCCAGTGTCATTTCATTGAGGTTTACGTTCACTCTGCGGTTTTGCTTCTGCATTTCTTTTGCAAGTTGTTCCTGCTCTTTGCTTCCGTCTTCCTGAAGATTCTCTTCAAATGCATGGCTTTGTACCGTTACTTCCACGGCACTTACCTTCACACCCTGCTGTTCCAGATTTTCTCTCAGGATGTTTACATTGGCTTCCATTGCCTCTTTGGCAGCTTCTGTCTGTGTTGAAATCCTTGCAGTAACTTCACCCTGCTCTGTCGCTACTTCCACCAGAACTTTTCCAAGATTTGCCGGATTAAGCTGCATTTCAATGGATGAAATCTGATTACTTGTGCTGGTGAGTTTCACATACTCCGTAATCTCCGAAACAAGATTCTGAAGATCCACCACCTTCATGGTCTGCTCCGTTACAGTTCCTTCCGGAGTAACCACTGTTGTGCTCTGGGTATGGGTGGATGCAACATTCTGTCCGGCTCCTTCTTCATGGAAGAATTCCTTATCCTGCTTTTCGAAAAGGTTCTCTGTATCGGAATCCTTATCCTCCATCATAGAAGCTTCCTCCGAACCATTTTCCACCAGAACCACCGCTTCTTCCGGTTTTGTCACTACCTCTTCCGAATCTAGCTCTGCAACCGGCTGTTCCTCTTTTGCAAAGGACGTACTAACCACTTCCACCTGCTGCTCCTGTTGCCCTGCAACCGCCTGCTTCATGGAATCATTCTCCTGTTCCACAAGGTCTTCCATCTGCAATGGTGTCTCTACGGGCTGTTCTTCCGACACGGTAACAGGTGTTTCCTGCTGCATCTGCTGTTCTCCCATGGCCTGTGTCAAAAGCTCCACTGTTTCAGAAACCGTGGTTCCCATCTGCTGTGCCAGTTCTTCGGTAAACGTATTCAGCTGAACTAGCAGGTTCTGGAAATCCGCATCCATCAGAAGTTCCAGTGGCTGGGTGTCCCCGTTCAGGAAGCTAAACAAATTCGCAAGATTCGATGAATCTAACAAGTCTCCCACCGTTAATCCCAGTTGATCCAGTGCATCCATCAGCTGTGAAGTATCAATTCCCAGCCCCTGAGATATGATCTGAACGATCTGATCACTGATCTTGGAAAGAACCTCTTCCACATCCATTGTTTCCGAATCCTCGCCCTGTGCTTCGCAAGAAAGCTTCTTGGCGATCTTGTCTTTTGCACTTACCGCTTCATTCGCTTCTTTCACCGTTGGCTTTCCGTTGTCGACGCTTTTTACATCTTTGTCTGCTATGCCGCCGGAATCAGGTGTATCCGAAGTTTTAGTATAAGTACGCTCGGTTTTTGCAACCTGCATAACATCCTTCGTTCCCCCTGTACGGCTCAATAAACTTCCGAAATCAGGCAATCCTGATTCCTGAGAGCCCTTGGTTTGGGATGAAGCGCCCGGTGCTACCGTATTCTGAGACATCAGTGCCAATAAACTCACATTGGTGTCTGTCATACGACTTCCTCCTTTCTTTAGCTGTCAAGTTTCATTTTCCCTACCGGGAATGTTTTCCTAAGAAAACAATTATATTCTAAGGCTCCATGAGTTTTGTCACACTTGCTGCGACATCCGGACTCATGGCCGCCAGAATATCACCTCGTTTGTCTGCCTTCATATTGCTTAAGATCTTTGCTACAAGTTCCAGATCGTCTGTCATACTTTCCATAATAGAGGCAGCCGCCTTTGGTTTCATCTCGGAATATGCTTTCACATAATCTGCTACTTCTTCATCCTCCTGTATCTGGCTCACAACCTGTTTATAAAGCTGCTCTGCATTTTCAGGATCAATGGATTCATAAAAAGTCTTATATTCTTCTATATCGGGTGCTTTGTCCCCAAAAACAACCTCTTCGTAAAATTTTGTTCGGATTTCTTCAAAATCCGCCTGTTCCTGCTCATACACCTTCAGTCTCGCCACTTCATCCTGAAGCTCACTGATAGTTTCATCGGAATCGCCGGAGTTTTCCTTTGCCTTTGCCAATTGTTTTTCCAGCTTTTTGATCTGGGCAACAGCATCATCTATGGACTCATATGCGTATGGATCATCCTTATTCGGGTCATTCACTTCCGGCAGGATCTTGTTTACATACGGCACATCTTTCAGAAGTGGATATAACACCGAAGATCCAAAGCCTCCTACATCCCATTTGATCAGCAGGGCAAAAATAGCCAGCCAGACCGCTACGATCAGGATCGTAACAAAAACGATCACCAGTTTTCCGCCGGCTGTTTCGTTTTCTTCCTCGTCCATTTCCAAAGAGTCCTGCTTCTTCTGCTGCTTCTTTAATTTTTTTTCTTCTTTTTTTCTTTCTTTTTCTGCTTTTTTTACTGCTTTAGGATCTAATGTTTCTTCCTGTTCTTCTCTTAAATCTGCCATATTCACACCACCTGTTCTTTAATGGGAATGGGTATAACTTACCAATTGGTCAATTTCTTTTGCCTCTTCATAAGCAAGTTCCTTTTTATATTCCTCAAACGCTTTTTCCCGCATCCTCTCCTGAGTCTTCCGATCGATCATTGCTTCCGAAAGGCGGATCCTTGCTGCTTCCAGGTTCTTCTCCGCCATGTGTACTGCCATCATCTGAGTTCGGATCCTGGACTTCATTACATCGATCTGATGCTTCTCTGCCTTAATCTCCCTCACATCGATCTCTCCGCTTACCAGCTGTCTTAACCGCTGCTCATAGGAATCCTTTCTGGAAAGCATCTCCCGTAAGCAATCCTCCTCTTTTGACAGCTTCTCGCTGGCCTCACGAAATGCAGCCTTTTGTTGTTTTTCCAATTCATACTGCAAATTTAAGATGCTTTGCATGGAATACGAGAATTTTTTCATGCCTCTTACCTATACTCCTGCCCGGAGTCCTCAAAAATCGCCTTCAACATGGATACTTCTTCTTCGAACTCAAACCGTTCAGCCGTATCCTGTTTGATATAATCAAGTATCTTTCCAATTTTATCTATGGAATCATCGATTCCTGGATTGGAGCCTCGTTTGTATGCACCGATATTTATAAGATCCTCTGCATCATTATAAGTGGACAACGTATTTTTAAACTTTGCCGCTGCCTTTTTCTGATCCGGCTTCACAATGGAGCTCATAACACGGGAAATACTTGCCAGAACATCAATAGCCGGATATTGATTTTTCTGTGCCAGTTTTCTGGATAACACAATATGCCCATCCAGAATACCTCTGGCAGTATCCGTAATGGGTTCATTGAAGTCATCACCATCCACCAGCACGGTATACAGCCCTGTAATAGAACCTTTCTCCGATGTTCCCGCACGTTCCAACAGCCTTGGCATCTCCGCATAAACACTGGGCGGATACCCTCTTGTCACCGGAGGTTCCCCGCTGGCCAGACCGATTTCTCTTTGCGCCATGGAAAAACGGGTCATGGAGTCCATCATCAAAAGCACATCCTTTCCCTGTTCCCGAAAATACTCTGCGATGGCAGTTGCTGTCTTTGCTGCTTTATTACGGATCAGCGCCGGTTTGTCTGAAGTAGCTACCACCACCACAGACCGGGCCATACCTTCCGGTCCCAGATCCCGTTCAATGAATTCCCTCACCTCACGGCCACGCTCGCCGATCAGGGCAATGACATTGATATCTGCCTTGGTATTTCTTGCAAACATACCAAGTAAGGTACTTTTTCCAACACCGGAACCGGCAAAAATCCCTATACGCTGCCCCTTGCCTACCGTGATCAGGCCGTCCACGGCCTTCACACCCAACTGTAATACTTCATCAATGATCTTACGTTTCATAGGATCAGGCGGAGCCGCCTCCACAGGCATGGGAATACCATCAATTTCTTCCTCCGTATCAGTGGGACGACCGATGCCATCCAACGTATGTCCCAGAAGTTCGCGGCTTACCTTTACCTGCAATGGATGACCTGTGTTTTCTACCTGACACCCCACTCCGATTCCTTCGGTGGAATCAAACGGCATAAGAATAAGGCGGTTCTCACGGAACCCAACAACTTCACAAGCTATTGTTTCCCCGTTATCGCCGCCTGTTCTGATATAACATAAGTCATTTAATTTCGCTTCCGGTCCAATAGACTCAATGGTGAGACCGACAATCTTCACCACTTTTCCGAGCCTGTTGAAAAAAGTCTCCTGTTTTAGCTGGGTATACTTTGAAAGCTGCAAAGTTTTACTCCTTTTGTTTGCTCAGCAACCTGATACGGTTACTCAAATTCTTAAGCTGAACATCAAATCCGCAATCGTAGATTCCAAACTCTGTTTCGATCCTGCATTCCTGTTCAGACATCTGATGATTAATAAGGATCTCCAGTTTCGTCTCTTCCCCTGCAATGGTTCTGAGATGATCTATGTTTTCTTTAATAAAAGTGCTGTTCTCTTCATTGGCATAAATCGAAAACTCTTTCGGATTATCTGCCTGCATCATGGTCTGCATCACCAGATCCAGGATAACGGGACGATAGTCCTCAACTTCTACGTGTAGTACTTCCTGCATAACAGAAAGAATCGTGTCCACCAGCATCGGTTCCATCTGCTCCAACTGTTGCTGATACTCTGTGTTCTGTTGCTGCAGTATTGCCTGATGTTCTTCCGTCTGTTGCTGTCTGATCGTTTGAAGTTCCTCCTGAGCCTGCAAGATTCCCTGCTCATAGGCCTGCTGCTTTATTGTTTCCGCTTCCTGTTCTGCATTCATCCGGGCATCCGAAAGAATTTCCTCCGCCTGTGACCTGGCCTGTTGAAGAATATCATCTGCTAACTCCTTCATCTGCTGTACGGATTCTGCCTCATCCTGCTCAGCCATAGTTTCTACAGATAATGCTTCTTCCCCTTCGGCACCATCAGAATCTGCTAATAACGCTTCCAAACCGGAAAATCCATCCCGGCCTTCTCCTTCCCCGGTAACAACATCCACGTGCTGTGCAAATAGTCCCGGTGTAAATCCTTCCTCCCCGGTCTGTCCTATAAGACGCATCATTTTTTCATTGGAATCAATCACCCTGGCCTGTTCTTTATTCTCTACAACATATCTTTGTTTTACAAGATTAGGCAATGATCTCATCACCTCCGCCACGGGAAATTACAATCTCGCCGCTGTCTTCCAGCTTACGGATGATTCCTACAATCTTCTGCTGAGCCTCTTCAACATCCTTCATACGTACAGGGCCCATGAATTCCATATCTTCCTGGATCATGGCAGCAAGACGTTTGGAAAGGTTCTTGAATACCACATTCTTCACTTCGTCGTTGGCAACCTTCAGGGCAACACCAAGATCTTTATTATCAACATCACGCAATACACGCTGAATTGCACGGTCATCCAGAAGCAGGATATCCTCGAATACGAACATCTTCTTACGGATCTCATCAGCGAGCTCCGGTTCTTCGATTTCAAGAGTTTCCATAATATGCTTCTCTGTTCCACGGTCTACTGTATTCAAAATCGCAACGATTGCATCCACACCGCCCACAATGGTGTAATCCTGATTGATTAAGGATGCCAGTTTTCGCTCCAGCACTGATTCCACTTCTTTAATGATATCCGGACTGGTACGGTCCATGGTAGCAATACGTTTTGCAACATCTGCCTGTTTTTCCGGCACCAACGCACTGAGGATCAAAGATGCCTGGGCTGGTGACAAATAAGACAAGATCATGGCAACTGTCTGCGGATGCTCGTCCTGAATGAAGTTCAACACCTGCGTCGGATCTGCTTTTCTTACAAATTCAAACGGACGAACCTGCAAGGAGGCTGTAAGTCTGGTAATAACCGCCTGAGCCTCTTCGTCTCCCAACGCTTTCTCCAACAGGCTCTTGGCATAGCCGATACCACCTTCGGCAATATATTGCTGCGCCAGACAGATCTGGTAAAACTCATTGAGCACCGTTTCTTTTTCCTGAGGAGACACACTTCTGGTATTGGCAATTTCAAGGGTCAGTGTTTCAATTTCTTCCTCTTTCAGATGTTTGAAGATCAGGGCTGATTTTTCTGGCCCCAATGCGATCAAAAGGATCGCTGCCTTCTGAACACCGGACAGTTCATTGTTTGCCATGGTTTAATCCCACTCCTCTTCAAGCCAGTTTCTCAGCAATGCCGCTGCAGCTTCCGGCTTTTCTTCCACGAATTTCTCAATCAAAACTCTGGTCTCCGATTTCTCTGTATATCCAATATCTTCCAAAGATTCTTCATTTGCTTTCGTAGACTCTAACAAAGATTCCACGGAAAGTTCGGGTTCCAGTTCTTCGGTTTTCTCCGGTCTGGTACTCCGGAATACTACATAACCCAGTAATGCAAAGATCAATACAGCAAGTGCGATCTCCACATAATCCGTTACCGTCCGTCCGGATCCCGACGAATACTCAAAGTACGGCACCTCATAAGCTACGATACTGATATTATTCTCCGAAAAACCGGTTGCATTGGCAACCATGGTCACATAGTTTGCCGGAACCTGGATTTCTGTCCGTTCACTGTTGGCTGCCACAAATTCATCAAAAGTCTGATTTCCCAGTTCTCCGGACTTCTTCATAGTATCTTCGTTGTAGTATTTATAGGAAATTGCAACAATGGTTGCACTGGAATTATCGTAATCAATGGTTCCACCCATATCCACCGTATCCGTAACCGTACTATTTAGAGCGTACTGTTCACTGGAATCGGAAATGGTGGAACTACTGGTTCCGTTATCTTCGATCACATAGGTGGTATCCTGATCGTTGGAATCGGTACCCGGAACTCCGGCTACTCCGCCTGTAGTTTCCTCCTCATACAGATCCTTGCTGGTAAGATAACCCTCATCACGACCATCTGCCACAGAATACTGGGTATCCTTTGTGGTTTTTGTGGTAAAATCCATGTTCAGATTTAATCCCACCTCACAATTGTCAAACACGTTAGTTCCCAGGATCACACTGCGGATCTCGTTTTTCACACGGTTAGATTCTGAATTTTTCTGACTGGACTGCTTTGCCAGTGTTCCGGCTGTAGAACTCTCATCACCACCGGCAAACAAAACATTGGCCTGGCTGTCCAAAATGGTAATGGCTTCTGTGGTATCATTACCTACTGCCGTAGCAATATATTTTGCAAGCCCCTCTGCCTGTCCATCCTCTAATTCTTTTTTCAGTTTCAGGGTAACAGATGCATAGGTGTCTTCCTGTCGTGCAAGAATGGTACCATCATCAACCGGAATAGAAAGGTTCACTTTTGCTTCTTCAATGTTATCCATTCCCGCAAGATCTTCTGCCAGCTGATTTTCCAGATAAAGCTGATATTTCTTTGTCTTATCAGCCTCTGTTGTACTAAAGCTTCCATCCAGAACATCATCCAGGGTATAGTCATCTGTTACAATCTCGTTGGTTCCCAGAAGATATTTGGCTGCGGTCTTACTCTCCTTCTTTACCTTAAAAGTAAGATCATCCTCCATGATCTTATACTCTATGGAAGAATCACTGTCCAGAAGTTCTTTAATGGAAGCTGCCTGCGCAGTACTTTCTGCAACCACCAATGTTTCATAAGTGGGTTTCATCAGAACCACCGCCAGAATCACCAATGCCAGGACTACCGAAGCAGTCAGTCCTCCTATCAGTACTTTTTGTTTCGTTGTGAATTTTTTCCACCACTCAACGATCCGGGTAAGGATCTGTCGTATTTTTTCCTGAATGTTATTCATAGTTCACTCCTAGTTGTACCTTGCCGGTTTTGCAGCCTCTCAAAAGAACCTTGCTAGATCTGCATGTTCATGATCTCTTTGTATGCTTCAATAGCCCTGTCTCGTACCGCAACGGTATATTGCAGCGCCACATTTGCTTTTTCCTGCGCAATCTGCAGGTCGTGTGTATTGTTAGACAATCCCAATGCGAATTGGATCTCGGCGGATTCCGCCTTATTCTGAAGATCGCTGGTCTCATTTACCATATCCAGCGCTGATTGAAACACCTTCTGGAACCCATTATCCTTCTTGGTTTCTGAAATGGCATTACCGGCTTTGCCCATGGCATCATATACGCCGGAGATTGTTGTATAAGCACTTACTGCATCCATCTAAAACCCTCCTTAATTCTTACCAAGACTTAAGCCTGTGGTCAACATGCTCTTGCTGGCATCAAAGGCCGTTGCATTTGCCTCATAAGAACGGCTGGCATCAATAAGGTTGGTCATTTCTGTCACGATATTAACGTTGGGATAGGATACATATCCATTCTCATCAGCATCCGGGTGAGACGGATCGTAGGTCATGGTAAAATCGGTCTCGTAATCCTCGGTTAAAGAGTATACCTTTACACCGTTTCCTAACGCACCTTCCCGGGTTCTTTTTAACACATTGGAAAAGGGAGTCACATCTTTTTCCTTAAAGGTCACGATCTGACGGCGATAGGGCGTACCATCCTCCGTACGGGTGGTATTTACATTCGCGATATTCTCGGAGATCACATCTGTACGGAATCTCTGTGCCGTCAAGCCCGATGCATTAATATTGAAGGATTGAAATACTGACATAGGCTACCTCCTTAATTCATTACCGACTTGATACGTGTAAATTCCTGGCCCATACTGTCCACCAGTGCCTGGTAAGTGATCTGGTTGGCAGCAAGTTCCACATTTTCCGTATCCATATCCACGTTGTTTCCGTCTAATCTATACGAAAAGGGATAAGATGACATGTCTGTTTTTACCGTTACATCCAGATGGGACAGATTCACATCTTTGATCTTTCTGTCCAGGCTCACATACTTGGACTTTCCGATCTCAGTTGCCAATACGCTCTGAAAATCCACATCTACCCGTTTATATCCCGGGGTATCGTCATTAGCAATATTGTTCGCAATGGCTTCGTTCCTCAGATAGCTGGCATCCGCAGCTTTATCCAGAACATTGATATAATCATATATTCCCGTATTTATCATCCTATCGTCTCCTTTCACCACAAGATATAGTACCTCTTTTTCTATTATATAGGATATGTAGCAAAAAACAAGAGTTTTTTCTCATTTTTTACAGGATATGACATTTCTGTGTATTTTTTTCTTTTGATCATAAAAACGTAAAAACAAAAAAGGACTTATAGATCGCTCTATAAATCCTTTTATCTCTACATTTCCCTATGAAAAAGCATGTTATTTCTTATTCTGCTTTTTAATTCCTTCCAATTCTTCGAAAATGTAATCGTTTAAAACTTTAATGTAAGTTCCCTTCATTCCGGAAGAACGGGATTCGATCACTCCGGCACTTTCAAATTTACGAAGGGCATTGACGATCACAGAACGGGTAATACCTACCCGGTCAGCAATTTTACTTGCCACAAGAATACCTTCATTGCCTTCCAGTTCGTCGAAAATATGGATAATGGCTTCCAGTTCAGAAAAAGATAAGGTTGAAACAGCTGATTTCACAACCTGGATCTTTCTGGTCTCTTCCGCACTCTCTTCATTAACGGAACGCATCATTTCCAATCCTACCACTGTAGTTCCATACTCGCTTAAAATGATGTCATCAATGTCATAGGAACAGTTCTGCTTATACAAAAACAGGGTTCCGAGTCTTTCTCCCGCAATGTCGATCGGTGTAATGATGGCACGGAATGTATCGATATTATCTGAAACAAATCCCAGAGTCTGGAGATTTACATTTTCTTTTGTTGACAGGATTCCCAATAATCGTTCGTTTAAAAGCGGATCAATGAATCCACCCACTTCATCCACAATGAGCTCATCAATCTCTTCAATGTTGTCACAAATACTGGTACCAAGCACTTTTCCCTTTTTGCTGATCACCAATACATTGGACGTCAGGATCTCAGTTAAAACACAACAGATATCGTTAAACACAACTTTGGAAGAATTATTGTTATGCAATAACTTATTAATCTTTCGTGTCTTATCTAACAGTTGGACACTCATTTGAATTACCTCCTTTTATTCCCTAAATCGCTGCACGCTTATAGTATCACATAATTTTATACAATTCAAGAACTTTATGGAAAATTTTCATAATTTTATTTTATTTTACACTCTTTTCTTGAATAAACCCACATTTTTCATCCATGCACACCAGTTTATTGCCTTTTTCAACCAGGATCGTTCCGCACTTCGGACATTTCTCATTACTTGGCTTCTGCCAGCTCATAAACTCACATTCAGGATAATTTTCACATCCATAGAACTTACGTCCCTTTTTGGTCTTTCGAAGCACGATCTGTTTGCCGCACTTCGGGCAATCCACTCCGATCTTCTCAAGATACGGTTTGGTAAACCGGCATTCCGGGAACCCGGGGCATGCCAGAAAACGACCATGAGGACCATACTTGATCACCATCTGACGTCCGCACAGATCACAATGTTCGTCCGAAAGTTCGTCCTCAATAGTTACTTTTTCCAGATTTTTTTCTGCACTTTCCACAGATTTCACCAGCTCCGGATAAAAACGACGGGCAATCTCTTTCCAGTCCAGGTTTCCTTCTGCAACTTTATCCAATTCCTCTTCCATCTCAGCGGTAAAAGCTTCGTTCACAATGTCCGAAAAGGCTTCCATCATGATCTTGTTTACCACTTCTCCCAGTTCTGTCACGTAAAGATTCTTATTTTCTTTGGTAACATAACGTCTGGCAATAATCGTAGAGATCGTCGGCGCATAGGTACTCGGTCTGCCGATGCCGCGTTCTTCCAGTGCTTTTACAAGAGAGGCTTCTGTGTAATGAGGCGAAGGCTGGGTGAAATGCTGTTCACATATCACATCCTCAAGTTTCAGTTCCTGTCCCGGTAAAAGTTCTGACACAATACTCTTTGCATCTGTCTTTTCATCCGTATCATTGGTATAGACATCCATAAATCCTGCAAACACAAGTTTTGATGCGGATGCAGAAAGCTGATACTCTCCAGCCTTGATCTTGCAGCTGGAGGTTTCATATTTTGCATCTGCCATCTGGCTTGCAACAAACCGATTCCAGATCAGTTGATACAGTTTAAACTGATCCCTACTCAAAGAATCCTTGATCAAAGCAGGTTGCCGATGCACATCAGATGGACGGATCGCCTCGTGGGCATCCTGGATCTTGCCCTTCCCTTTTGCCTCTGCAGGATGATTGGCAAGATAAGCTTCTCCATATTGCTCTTTTATAAACTCAGCGGCACTTTGTACTGCTTCTTCAGAAATACGGGTTGAATCGGTACGCAGGTATGTGATCAAACCAACGGTTCCCAATCCTTTTACATCGATTCCTTCGTATAACTGCTGGGCCACACGCATGGTCTTAACCGTAGAAAAATTCAGTACCTTTGCAGCTTCCTGCTGCAGCGTACTGGTGGTGAAAGGCAACGGACATTTCTTTACCCGCTCACCCTTCTTTACATCTTCCACAACGTAAGTGGCACTGCGCAGCGCTTTTTCTATAAGATCTGCCTGTTCCTTGCAGGAGATTTCCTCCATTTTATTTGCTTTCGCAGACAGCTTTGCAGCCAGCTTTTTTTTACCGAGGCTAAGATCAACATCCACGCTCCAATATTCCTGTGGGATAAATGCATTGATCTCTTCATCCCTGTCGCAGATCATCCGCAACGCCACAGACTGTACACGTCCGGCACTTAAGCCACGTTTTACCTTTGCCCAGAGCACCGGGCTGATACTGTAACCCACCATGCGATCCAGAATCCTTCTTGCCTGCTGGGCATCCACCAGATTCATGTCAATCTTTCTTGGCTGTTTCAATGATTCTTTCACTGCCTGTTTGGTGATTTCATTAAAGCTGATGCGGTAGACCTTCTTGTCCTCCAGTTTCAGTGCATAGTACAAATGCCAGGAAATGGCTTCTCCCTCCCGGTCAGGGTCTGTTGCCAGATAGATCTTATCCGCTTTTTTCACTTCTTTACGAAGTTTTGCAAGGATATCTCCTTTTCCCCGGATCGTTATGTACTTAGGTTCATAGTCATGTTCCACATCAATACCCAAAGTACTTTTCGGTAAATCACGCACATGTCCGCCTGATGCGGCGACTTCATAGTTGCTTCCTAAGAATTTTTTAATTGTTTTCACCTTAGCCGGTGACTCCACGATTACCAGATTCTTAGCCAATTTCATCTACTCCTAATAAATTGATTTCTATAACATTCCTCAATCAATCCCAAATCCCTTAATTTTGAGATGATCTCAAACACCTTCATCAGTCCCAAACCGCTTTCCAGTGTTATTTCATCTAACCCTTTCGGCGTAAGACGTAGACAACTATACACCAATGATTCTTCTTTTTCAAGTGTAAATTTTTTATTTTGTATAGACGTATGGTTTTTTTGAGGTACAATTTTCAAATCATTTAGCAATTCCGGAATCGAAGTTATAATCTGGGCTCCCTGGCGGATATAAGCATTACAACCTTCACTTAAGGGATCTCCGATCCTCCCCGGAACCACATAAATATCCTTTCCCTGCTCCAATGCCAGATCTGCCGTAATCAGAGAACCGGACCGGATCCTTGCTTCTATCAGGATCACTGCCTCAGACAAGCCGCTGATCAGGCGGTTTCTTCTGGGAAACATCCCTTTGCAGGGCTGCGTGCCCGGAGGATATTCGCTGATCAACGTTCCCTGTTCCAGGATTCTGTGGTACAAGTCCCGATGTTCCGGAGGATAGATCACATCCAGTCCACCGGCTAATACCGCGTATGTGATCCCACTGTGATTTAATGTTTCTTCATGAGCCAGTCCATCAATTCCCCGTGCCATACCGCTGACCACCACCGTTCCGCAATCCGCCAGATTTCCTGCAATCTTTTGTACCATGGTTTTTCCATAGGGGCTGCACATTCTCGCCCCCACAACAGCAACCTTTTTCTTTCGTTCGACCAATGGTTTGCCCTTCAAGAAAAGGCCGACGGGAGGATCCTGACAATGCAGCAGTTCCTTTGGAAACTCCGGATCTGTCTGACCGACAAAACGGATTTTTTTCTCTTGCAATTTTGTAAAATCCTGTCGGATTTTGTCGCTGTTTCTACTATATAATATAATGGTTTCTACATCTTTTTGTGTAAGCAGGGAGCACTGACCTAAATCCCGCTTATCTGCCACCAAAATCTGCCGCGGATCCGGAAAATGATCCAAAAGCTGCTTGATTTTTGCGCTCCCGATCCCCGGCAATACGGCAAGAAAATACCAGATATTTAATTCCATTCTCCCACCGCCTCCCTGTATAGAATCGCCTCCTGAATATCCTGTTTTTGAAGGCTGTCGTGTCCTCCCAGGTCTGCGATGGTACGTGCTACCTTTAAAATCCTATGATAGGACCTGGCCGATAAATGCATTTTCAAAAAAATATCCTCCATATACCGTTCTAATTCGGAATTCAATTGACAATATTTTTTGATCTGCTTAAGATCCATCTGTGCATTAAACAAAATCTCTTCCTTTTGAAATCTCCTCCGCTGTATCGCATGGGCCTGTTTTACGCGCTGTAGAATATCCGATGATGTTTCCGCCTGGTCCTCTTTGGTCAAATACTCAAATTCCACTTCCGGAACCTGAACACAGATATCGATCCGGTCAAGCAACGGACCGCTGACCTTTCCCTGATAACGGCGGATCATAGCAGGGGTACAAGTGCAGCGTTTCAAGTCCGGATAGTATCCGCAAGGGCACGGGTTCATGGCCGCCACCAGGCAAAAATCCGCCGGGAATGTGAAGGTTCCGTTAGCGCGGGTGATCTGAACACGTCCTTCCTCCAACGGTTGTCGCAAAGATTCCAGGCTTTCACCGGAGCATTCTGCCAGCTCATCCAGAAACAAAACACCATGATTTGCCAAACTTACTTCTCCGGGACGCACCGGATTTCCTCCCCCTGTAAGTCCTCTGGGTGTAATACCATGATGCGGGCTCCGAAACGGTCTTTTCCCAAAGAAAGCCTGAACCTCACCAAATTTGCCACTGATACTGTATATGGAGGCCACTTCCAGCTGTTCTTCCAAAGACAGTTCCGGAAGAATCCCTGTCATGGCCTTTGCGGCCATAGATTTTCCCGTTCCCGGAGGCCCCACCATCAGTAAATTGTGCATTCCGCAAGCTGCTACCTCGCAGGCACGTTTTAAAGCAAACTGCCCCCGGATCTCGGAAAAATCCGGAATATCCCTTTTGGGATTTTTCTGCGCAGCCGGTTTGGGTTCCTTGCGTGGTTGCAACCGATACGTTTTCACCATGTCTCCTATATTCGGAGCTTTCAACAACTCCATCACCTGTTTCAGATGATGCACCCCGATCACCTGCATTTCACCTATCAAACATGCCTCTTCATAATTCTCTTCCGGAACCATGCAAACGGAATATCCCTGTTTTCCCGCTTCCAGAAGCATGGGCAGGATTCCCGAAACCTGTTGTATTCTTCCGGTAAGATTGATCTCCCCTATAAAAATGATCTCTCCTATATAACTGCAATGCACCAATCCATAGGCCTGTCCTATGGATACTGCGATGGGAAGATCAAAACCGGTTCCCGATTTGTGTATACAGGCCGGCATCAGATTTATGGTGGTCTTCTTCGGAGTGATCCGGTATCCGCTGTTTCTAAATGCCGCCACCACCCGTTCTTTTGCCTCCCGAACTTCAGCACTTAAATATCCAACCATTTGAAAACCGGGCATCCCCTGGGAAACATCACATTCTACGGAAATGATCAATCCCTCGGCCCCCTGTAACATGACAGACTTTGCCTGTCCAAGCATAAGTTCTCCTCCTTTTATTGTTTTTATGTGGAAAAAATAAGAAAAAAAAAGAATAACCTTGCAAAGAATTTGTAAGGTTATCCTAGCATATCTTATGAATTTATCAATGGAACGAATTCTTAATTTTTCATAAATCCGGGAGCGGATCATTTCCCTCCAGTAGTTCCAGAAGCTTATGCAGGGCTTTTTTCTCAATCCTGCTGACGTAAGATCTGGAAATTTCCAATTCACTGGCCACTTCCATTTGTGTGCAGGGTGGATTACCATCCAGTCCATACCGTCTTACAATGATCCACTGTTCCCGCTCACTGAGGATCCTGCCCATATTCTGCTGCAGTTTTTCCACCGCCTCCCGAACCTCTACATGGTAATTTAAGTCTCGCTGACCGGAATCCAGAATATCCATCAGGCGAAGGTGGTTTCCCTCTTTATCCGTCCCAATCTGTTCATACAACGATACATCTTTCGCACTTTTCTTTTTGGTCCTCATATACATCAGAAGTTCATTTTCAATACAACGTGCACTGTAAGTCGCCAGCTTGCTGCCTTTTTTATCATCAAAGGTCATAATAGCCTTGATCAGTCCAAATGTCCCAATGGAGATCAGATCATCCATTTCATCCTCACTGTTTTGGTACTTTTTGGCTATATGTGCTACCAGACGCATATTTCGTTCTATCAAAATGTTTCTGGCAACAAGATCTCCTTTTTTCATCTGTTGGAAATATTTTTGCTCTTCCTCTTTATCCAGAGGCTCCAAAAAAGCCTTCATAACCGATTCCTGTTACCCTTTTTATAATCTATGAAAATCGGTCAGTTAAAGTGCCTTTCCATATCAGATATTTTGTGAAAGGGACTAGTAAGGGCGTTTCCCGGTTAAAACCTGAGTTTTAATATACCGAAAAGTTTCTTCTTCTCCTTTATTTGCCAGCATATGCAATAGTTCCTCCAGGAGAGCCTGCGCATCCGGGTGGATAATATAATGATCTTTTCCTCTATTATAATAATTCAGGGCACTACTATCATTGTAATCAGCCCCGGCATAATTTTTGCATGCACACACCCGGTCAACAAACATTTCCACCACATACTTCATAGGCATTTTCATCCCGGAAAGTGGCATACCTGACTTGGGATCATAGTCCAGCCAATACTCAAAGTGATGTTTATTTCTTCCCTTGTGATGTAGCCAGGCCGCAGAGTATCCCACTTTTTGACGGGCAATATTATGCGGACTGATTCCCGGAGCAAAATATATACATCCCGCAATAAACTCCGCCGGAGAATACTTCGACAGATCATGTAACAACCCCTGACGATACATGCCCAATCTAAAACAGTGGGTCATCACCAGCCACTTATGGTGGGTGATGGTTTTAAAATGACTCCATGCCTTCATTTTCTACACTCCTCTACCTATGAAAAACAGATTATGGATTCCTGCCAGAAACAACAGATGTACAGGATAAAAAATATAAAACAGCCAACGCATTTTTCTGCCCGGTTTTCCGCTGTAGAAAACAAGCGGTATACTGGCAAGACTGGCGCACGTCTGTAATGCGCTGAAAAAACACACCGCGTTACATATTCCAAACATGACCTGACCCATAAAACGCTGTTCCCGGAATCGATAAAACAGCACTACAAACAAAACCCCCGCTGCTCCGTAGTCTGTATGCATCAATTCAGCCAGTGCTGCCAGGATCAGGAAAGCTCCAATTCCCCAGTTTGTACCCTTGCTTCGAAACACATCAATGCAAAGTAAACCTGCCAGCAATGTAAAAAATACATTTTGATATCCCGGATAAAATAGTTCTCCGTAAAATGCATAATCAAATGGGATCTCGGACAAAAGAGCAAACACCAATAACCGGAGCTCATATTTTCTTATATCAGAGGTATAATACGCTCCCTCCGCCATTAAAAAACAAAAAACAGGAAATGCAATTCTTCCGATTACCCGAAGTTCCCACAGATCCGGAAAACAGATTGCTCCCAGGTGATCAATGAACATGGTTGTAATGGCCAAAAGTTTCAATTGCGTACCTGTAAGACCATGTTCTCTCACCCATTTTTCAAACGTTTGTGTCATATTTTATTCCCCTCTTTTTTTCTTAGTATACCACAACTGTTTGCTCTTTTTCATTCTAATTGAATATACTTTTCTAAAAACTATGTTTTTTTAAAAATATTGTGCCATTTTTATTGACTTTCACAATTTAGACACATATACTGGAGATGGATATATATTAGGAGGAAGCGATCGTCGCTATGAGAGAGATATTAACAAAAGATCTGGTTCCGGGTATGGTTACCGCCAAACCTGTTCTCAGTAAAAGCCGACAAGTTATTGTCGGTTCTAATGTAGTGCTTACAAAAGCACTGATCAATCATTTGGATTTCTATAACATAAAAGAGACACTTATTCTTGAAGAGTCTCTTCCGGTTGAGGACTCTCTTCCGGAAGAAAAACCGGTTTCTGTGGCTAAGAAAGTATGTCCGCCCCAGCCTGTTTCCATAGCTTCCCCTATTCCTGATATTGTTTCTTCGCAGCAACAGGCAAGAGACACCATCGAATGCAAACACTTCAAAAACACGTTTTTGGAAAACATCGATTTTCTAAAAGGGTACATCAATGATGTCATCTTAAGAAATGAAGACCCTGATGGACAACCCTTATTGGATCAAATGTTAATCTTATTTGATTCACTGGATGACTCCATCAACATCTATGATATCTTACATAATCTGCGCAGAATTGACGATTCAACCTATGCGCACAGTATCAATGTAGCCATTCTTTGCCGGTTAATGGGACAATGGCTGGAGTTTTCCAAAGAGGATATTGATGTTCTGACCCTGTGCGGATTATTACATGATATCGGGAAATTTAAGATCTCCAAAGCAATTCTTTCAAAACCCGGTTCTCTTACGAACGAAGAATATGCGGTGATCAAGCGACATTCTCTGAATGGATATGAAATCCTAAGAGATCTGCCTTTAGATTCCCGGGTAAAACGTGCTGCCCTGATGCACCATGAGCGTTGTGACGGAAGCGGCTATCCCTTAGGTCTTGTGCGGGAAGATATTGACTCTTTTTCCGTGATCGTTTCCATTGCGGATGTATACGATGCCATGACCAGCAAACGCTGCTATCGGGACGCCATCTGTCCATTTGAAGTGATTGCCACTTTTGAAAAAGAAGGATTTCACAAATATAATCCCACTTATGTTTCAACATTTTTGAATCATATTGTAGACAGTTACATGAATGATAATGTATTATTAAATAACGGTAGTCATGGACAGATCGTATGGAAGAACAAAGATCAGCTGGCACGACCCACGATCTATCTTCCCACCCGTGAATTTGTGGATCTGTCTAAACATCCTGAACTCTTTATTCAGGCAATAATTTAGTGAGGTGTAATGGTATGAGTGATGAATCAAAGGATCTTCTTGATGATGATGTAATGGTAACCCTGGCTTTGGATGATGGTACACAACTCGACTGTGAGATCGTTACCATTTTCGAATTGGAAGGTCAGGACTACATTGTTTTAGAACCACAGGAGCAGGCTTTAGATCCCGATCAGGAAGACTGTGAGGTGTTCGTCTATCGCTATTTTGAAAAAGGAGAAGGCGATTACTCTTTGGAAAATATCCTGGACGATGAAGAATATGAAAAAGTGGCCGAGTATATGGACGAATTATTCGATGAAGCCCTGTTTGATGAAATGTAAGAACCTTAAAATCCCAGTTCTGATAAGAACCGGGATTTTTTCTTTTGTTGATCCGATTCCAAATAAGTAAAGATCAGGTTCTTTTTTGCCCTTGTCATTGCCACGTAAAAAAGTCTCCTCTCTTGTTCCAATTCTTTCTGCCTTACGCTTTTTCCGGAAGGAAAAAGCCCTTCATTCAAATTTGGAAGAAACACCGTATCAAATTCCAGTCCTTTTGCAGCATGCATGGTCAGAAAACAGATCCCATTAGAATTTCCAATAGGTTTTTCTTCCTTTTCCTCCAGTTCTTTTTCATCTAAATAACTTAATTCTTTATTTAATTTTATTTCAAATTCTTTCCAATTCGTGGAATCAAGTCTGTTCATTAATTTTTTAAAAGCAATTTCCAAATCCGTTTTTTCAATTATATTTTTATTAAATTTATTTATAATATATTCTCCATATCCGCATGTCTCCATAAGATAACGAATTCCAAGCCTCGCCCCAAAACGTTCCGCATTCTTAAGTTGCATACGAAATTCATGCACCTTCTTTGCCTGTTGGGTTTCCTTACAGTGTATGCAAAATCGTTCCCAGGATTCTATGGAAAAATCTTCTATCGGCAGAAACATTTTGGATAATCCCCGATCAGGATGATTCATAATTGCCAGAACATCTTGAAGCTCATCCTGTTTCTGTATCAGATTCAGATAGTGTTTTAAGTCCTGAAGCACATTGCGCTGCATACGAAGGCAGGTATTTCCATTACCTTCCCTTTCCTTTTTCAATATTGAACAAAACTCTTCCTTTTGTTTTCCGGTTCGAAACAATATTGCTGTATGCATTGGTTTTCCATCAATTTCTTCTTTTGTTAATTTCTGTTTATATTCTTCTGCCTTTTTCATGATATATGTCATCTGCTCCTGTGGTCCTGAAAAACCAAGGCATTGGATCTGCCCATTTCTTTTCCCTGTACCACATAGTTCTTTATTAAACCTACCATGATTTTGCTCTATACAGATTCGGGATAATTCAATGATGGCATCAGAGCATCTATAATTCCGATCCAAATAAATACAACTGCATGAGGGATAGTTTTCCTGAAACCTCTTTACTATAAGCGGGGATGAACCCCGAAAAGCATAAATGGACTGATCGTCATCTCCCACGACCATGATATTCTTATGAGGTTCGGCCAGTATCGTCAGAATTCGAAACTGGATTTCATTCAGATCCTGAAACTCATCCACGAGATAGTGGTCAAATTGTTTCTGCCAGAATTCCCTCAGTTTCACCTCAGAAGATAACGCTTGCAATGCAAATACTAAAAGATCATTAAAGTCAAACACCCCTAATTCTTCTTTTCTTCTTTGGTATAGGGCATAAATAGATTGCGGATCCGGGTTTCGTGCTGTGTTCACATAGGATGACAATCTCGTGAATTCATTGGCAGTTTCATCAATCTCTTCCATGCATGCAATATAGTTCTTTTCGTTTGCGTGCTGTTCCTGTAAAACTCTGCGAATTAGTTCCCGATGCTGGGATCTGGTAAGAATTTTCCTTGACTTTAAAATAGAATGTTGAGATAAAATCTGATAACAAAGACTATGAACGGTTGCTATACAAACCGGATAGGAATGTTCCTGATTGATTCGCTTTTGCATCAAACCGGCTGCTTCTTTGGTAAAGGTCAGAACGCAGATCCGATCCGCTAAAACGCTCTCCTCTTCAATCAGATAATGGACCCTTTTACAAATGACTGTTGTTTTGCCGCTTCCGGGAGCTGCAAGCACAAGCAAGGGTCCCTCCTTGTGCGTTGCAGCCTCCATCTGGGCTTTATTTAACTGCATATGGTTCTTCCGTGGACTATGCTTCCACAGCCTCCAGCAGTTCAATTCCTTTTTCAATTCGGGAAATAGATTCCTGTTTGCCCAACAGTTCCATCAGTTCTGTTGCACCGCCCGGTGTCATCTGTTTACCGGATACTGCCGTACGGATAGGCCACATCACGTAACCGTTCTTATATCCTTTTTCCTGGATATACCCGCACAAAGTCTCATATAGTGCATCATTACTGTAATCATCGGTATTATTAAGGATTGGAAGCACTTCTTTCAATACCGCTAATGAACTTGCTGCATCTGTTTTCATCTTCTTATGGGTGTACATGGCAACATCGTACTCCGGAAGAGTTTCAAAGAAATCAATATGATCCTTGATATCCAGGAACGTTTCCACACGGGTCTGTACCATAGCGGCAATCTTCTTGAAATCCATATCCTTATGGATCACTTCTTTGATATATGGAAGTGCTAATTCATAAAACTTGTCCGGATCCATGGCTTTGAAATACTCTCCATTCATCCAGCGTAGTTTCTGGATATCAAAAACAGCCGGAGATTTGCTGATACGATGATAGTCAAATTCTTTGATCAGCTCGTCCAGTGTGAAGATTTCACGGTTATCCTCGGGGCTCCATCCCAACAATGCAATGAAGTTCACCACTGCTTCCGGTAAGAATCCCTGATTGATAAGATCCTCAAAAGAAGCATGTCCGGAACGTTTTGCCAGTTTCTTATGATTCTCATCTGTGATCAGCGGTAAATGGATATAGGTTGGAACCTCCCATCCGAAAGCCTCATATAATCGATTATACTTCGGCGCCGAGGAAAGATATTCATTTCCACGTACAACATGTGTGATATGCTGGGAATGATCGTCAATTACATTGGCGAAATTATAGGTTGGAAAACCGTCTGATTTGATCAGGATCATGTCGTCCAATTCACTGTTATCTACAGTAATGTCTCCATACAGTTCGTCATGGAAGGTTGTAGTTCCCTCGGTAGGGTTATTCTGACGGATTACAAAAGGTTTTCCCTCCGCCAGGTTCTTCTCCACTTCTTCCTTGGATAAGTGCAGACAGTGTTTATCATAAACCGTGATCTCTTTTCCTTCTACAACCTGGGATTTTAAAGAAGCGAGCCGTTCCTGATCACAGAAACAATAATATGCTTCTCCCTTTTCCACCAGCTGTTTTGCATACTCCATATAGATTCCGGTTTTCATACGCTCACTCTGGATATATGGACCGTAACCGCCGTCCTTATCCGGGCCCTCGTCATGCTTCAAGCCTGTCATTTCCAACGTTTTATAAATGATCTCGGTTGCACCTTCCACATAACGTTCCTGGTCTGTATCTTCAATTCTTAGAATAAAGTCTCCACCGTCATGCTTTGCCACCAAAAACTCATACAAAGCCGATCTTAAATTTCCTACATGCATCTTTCCCGTCGGACTTGGTGCATATCTTGTTCTGATTTTCATAACGACATCCTTTCTCTGCAAAAAAGGCTACAAGCAACCTTCCTTGTCATGAATTTGTATGTGCCACGGAAAAAACCGCGGCACATCGTAATCATACGTACAATTATATAACAACTGTTTTTTCTTTTCAATAAGTTTTGGGCTAGTTTTACTACGCTCTTTACTGATCCATCGCCGGGTTGAACGCATAGAAGTTCTTAGAATCCAGACGTTCCTGGGTAATACGAAGTGCTTCCCCTTTTCGTTTAAGACGGATAAGCTGTGCTCCGATCCAGTCCCGGCTGTCAATGATCCCTTCATGCTCTGATGCTACCCAGAACTGCGCGTTTTTGTTTTTTCCATAGGAAAGAACTCCATGATCCTTCCTGCTTACACCTGGATCGATATATCGTATTCCCTGTGTCTTGGTATAGTCCAAAGCCCAATCATCCCACTTAAGGTACACCGGATTTCTGAGGATCTCACCAATCCTTGCAGGTTGAAAGCAAACCCCGTTTCTGCTTAACATCCCATTATCTTTCAACTTTGCCGCAATTGAGACATAGGTAGCTTCCCCCGTAAGATAGGTCTGAAACATGGTATTTACAATATCCGCTTCCCTGGTACAGATCTCATAACGATGTATCTGTGGGTCAAGGAAGTATCCCAAAGGAACCCTGCCTCCCATATAGCAGCCTTTCCTGCATTTTTCCAGATATACATCCGAAACCCTCTGGGAAATAGTCTCCCTCTCCAATTGGGAAAAGGTAGCCGCCATGGACAACATGGCGCGCCCCATGGGGGTATCGGTATCAAACCACTCTGTACAGGACACAAACCGCACGTGTCTTTGTTCCAGGCGCTGCATGATCAGGGTAAAATCATACAAAGACCGGCTGATCCGATCCAGCCTATATACAAACACTGCCGAAAAGCTTCCCTTAGAAACTTCCTCTAACAATTGCTGTAATCTGGGACGGTTGGTGTTTTTTCCACTATAGCCGATATCAACAAATTCCACCGCTTCTTCCTGTCCGGTATATTGCCTGCACACAGCAATCTGGGTTTCTACCGAAATGCTGTCCGGTTTTTCTACGGATTGTCTTGCATAGATGGCGATCACGCCTTCACTCCTGGTCTTTTTATGAGACTTATGAAGCCTGTGCAATAAATATGCGTTATTTTTCCTCTGCCCAGCTTAAGCAGCTTCTCACTGCCCGCTGCCAGCCCCTGAGTTTTTCCTTACGAATCTCTTCTTTCATGGCAGGCTGATATACGCTTCCGATCTGCCAATTTCGTTTGATCTCCTGAAGATCCTTCCAGTAGCCGGCCGAAAGACCCGCCAGATATGCTGCTCCAAGCGCTGTGGTTTCAATACACTGTGGTCTGTGCACCTGAGCATTGATGATATCCGACTGAAACTGCATGGTAAACTCATTGGCACTGGCTCCTCCATCCACTTTCAATGTGGTAAGACTGATTCCTGAATCCTCTTCCATGGCACGGATCACGTCATAGCTCTGGTAAGCTAAGGATTCCAGGG
>JBJEKY010000006.1:0-20622 GCA_051878875.1 Lachnospiraceae bacterium
AGTAATCCCTCCCGGATTGCAGTGGCAGACGCAAACTCGCCCACACCTTCTTTACTATGATGCCCCACGGCAATACGCTTAATCGGACATACCTTCATAGGTACATCCAGGCGTTTGATGGCGCGCAGATATTCCAGCGCCAGGATGTTGTTGGGAGCCACAAGTAATTCGCCCAGATTATCCACCCCGGGGAAAAAGCGTTCCAAAGCTTTTGCACGGGCTAATGGATAGCTGTACCCCTCTTTGAGAAAGCCGGATAAGACATCCTTATAGTCAGATGGCTCGTTTTCCAGAAATTCTGCCAAAACCGGAAAAAGGTCAAAATCCTCCTGCTCACAGCCAAATACCAAAGTGTCCACGCCGCAGGCGGCCAGAGCGGCTACGCCTCCTAAGGCAAAATCAGAAGCAGATGCGGTGGAAGCAATTACAGGAAGTTCCACTACAAGATCTGCGCCGCCTAAAAGGGCTGCTTTGGTACGGACAGCCTTATCAACAATGGCAGGGGCACCCCGCTGCACGAAGTCCCCGCTCATGGCAACCACAACAAGATCACAGCCGGTTTGCTTACGCGCCTGTGAAAGAATATACTCATGCCCATTGTGAAATGGGTTAAATTCTGTTATAATACCTGTTATCTTCATGAAAAAGATTATAACATACGATTTTTTTGTTGACAAATGAAATAGGGATGTTTATAATTGTTTGAGTGTGGATAGGAGTATGCCATGAAGATAGATTTGTTTGATCCGGTAAGTAAGCCGGGCAAAGAATTAGTATCAGAAGTTCCCATTGAACTGGAGACTTTTGACAACGGAATGGGTAGTTACCCTATTACCAAAAAGAGTCCGCTGAAGCTGTCTATCAAGAACGATTCAGGGAAAAAGCTAACCCTGAAGGCCGATTCTTTTCTCAGCATCACGGCTCCCTGCGACAGATGCCTTACAGATGTTGCCATCGATCTTGAGCTTTCTTATGAAAGAGAGTTTACCATTGAGAATGCAGCATTGGTGATGGAAGATCTGGACGTGGCAGAGTTCATTGATGGACTTGAATTAGATACAGACAAACTTGTCTACGATGAGATTTTAGTTAACTGGCCTATGAAAGTTCTGTGCAGGGACGACTGCAAAGGAATTTGCAGCAAGTGCGGTTGTAATCTCAATGAGCGCGACTGCGCGTGTGACAGGACAGTAGTAGACCCCAGGATGGCTGCTATACAAGATGTCTTTAATAAGTTTAAGGAGGTGTAACAGATGTCAATTTGTCCAAAGAATAAATCTTCTAAAGGTAGAAGAGATAAGAGAAGAGCGAACTGGAAAATGAGTGCTCCAAACTTAGTAAAATGTAGCAAATGTGGTGCTTTGATGATGCCTCACAGAGTATGTAAGGCATGCGGTTCTTACAACAAGAGAGAGATCATTGCACAGGATTAATCATGCTGACTTAGGCCTTTTCTTGTCGGTGACGACAGGGAAAGGTCTTTTTTTGCTTTCGTATTGAATTTTTAAAATAGATATAGTATATTTTATAAGAACAGTAGGAGGTATGATAAATGGAAGAGATCACCAGAGTGGTGCTTGATGCCATGGGCGGAGACAACGCGCCGGGCGAGATTATCAAAGGTGCTGTGGAAGCGGTTAAGTCACGGCAGGACATCCATGTCATTCTTACTGGACAACAGGATGTGATTAAGGATGAACTTGCAAAATATGAGTATCCGAAAGATCAGATTGAATTATGTCATGCAGAGGAAGTGATCGAGACTGCAGAACCGCCTGTGGTTGCGATACGACAGAAGAAGGATTCCTCTATCGTGGTAGGATTAAAGTTAGTGAAGGAAGGAAAGGCAGATGCATTTGTTTCTGCCGGTAGTTCGGGGGCCATTCTGGCCGGCGGACAGCTGTTGGTGGGCAGGATCAAAGGTGTTGAACGACCACCACTGGCACCGCTCATTCCTACCGAACGGGGAATGTCCCTGTTGATAGACTGCGGAGCCAATGTGGATGCCAGACCATCTCATCTGGTTCAGTTTGCCAAGATGGGTTCTATTTACATGGAACACGTTATGGGAATCAGGAATCCAAGGGTTGCCATTGTAAATATCGGTGCGGAAGAGGAGAAAGGAAACCAGTTGGTAAAAGAGACTTTTCCTTTGTTAAAAGAGTGCACGGATATTAATTTCGTGGGAAGCATAGAGGCCCGTGATATTCCCAGCGGAGCAGCAGATGTGATCGTTTGTGAGGCATTTGTGGGAAATGTCATTTTGAAACTTTATGAAGGTGTGGGCTCCACCATGCTACACATGGTAAAGCAGTCCATGATGAGCAATCTGAGAAGTAAGATCGGTGGTATGCTGGTGAAACCGGCATTAAAGACCACCATGAAAAAAATGGACTCCAGCCAATATGGCGGTGCACCGTTATTGGGTTGTAAAGGTCTGGTGGTGAAAACTCACGGAAGTTCTACCGCCAAGGAAGTTTACAACACCATTTTACAGTGCGTGACATTCAAACAGCAGAATGTGAATGACAAGATCAGAGAGTGCTTTAGCGCTTCAGAAAAACAGACACAGGAAGGGAACGAATAATATGGAATTTGAAAAGTTAAAAACCATCATTGCAGAGGTATTGAACGTTGCAGTGGAAGAGATCACAATGGACACCACCTTCGTGGATGATCTGGGAGCAGATTCATTGGATGTGTATCAGATCATCATGGGAATCGAAGAGGAATTTGGAATAGAGATCGATAATGATGCAGCAGAAACCATTACAACTGTAGGCGATGCTGTTGAACAGATCAAGAAGGCGATTAATTAATAATAGGAAAAAGCCCTTGCAGCGAGGGCTTTTTTTCTGCTATCGTACATATAAAGGTGTACGGCGTGAATGGTATGAGGAAAAACTATGCAACAGATTAAAGAGTTTCAGGAAAAAATCGGATATTCCTTTGGAAATGAAGGGTTACTGCGCCAGGCACTAACCCATAGCTCCTATGCCAACGAAAAGCATATGAAAAAACTTTCGGATAATGAACGTCTGGAGTTTCTTGGGGATGCGGTGCTGGAAATCGTCACCAGTGAATTTCTTTATCAACATTATAAAGATGTACCGGAAGGGGATCTGACGAAACTAAGAGCAAGTATTGTCTGCGAGCAGACCCTGGCTTTGTGTACCAGAGAACTGGATCTGGGAGCATACCTTTTTCTTGGAAAAGGAGAGGATCTGACCGGTGGAAGGAATCGGAAATCTATCTTATCCGATGCCATGGAGGCAGTGATCGGTGCCATTTACCTGGATGGTGGTTTTACTAATGCAAAAGAGTTTATCCATAAATTCATTCTTACGGATATTGAACATAAGCAGCTCTTTTATGATAGCAAAACTATTCTGCAGGAACTGGTACAGAGCCGGTATACAGAGGAACTGCACTACGAACTGGTGGGAGAAGAAGGACCGGATCATGCAAAGGTCTTTAAGGTAGAAGCAAAGATCGGTAATGAGACGGTAGGAGGGGGCGAAGGCCCCACCAAGAAGGCAGCAGAGCAGGAGGCAGCCTACCACGCACTGGTGTCACTAAAGAAGGAAAGGTAAACAGGATGTATTTAAAAAGTTTGGAGGTACACGGCTTTAAATCCTTTGCAAACAAGATTAAGTTCGAGTTTCATAATGGCATTACAGGCATTGTAGGACCTAACGGAAGTGGAAAAAGTAATGTATCGGATGCGGTGCGATGGGTGCTGGGAGAGCAGCGAGCCCGTCAGCTTCGTGGTGCCAATATGCAGGATGTTATTTTTGCGGGCACCGAAAACCGTAAGCCCTTAAGTGCGGCTACCGTTTCCATTACTCTGGATAACAGTGACCATGAGCTTCCCATCGACTACGCGGAAGTAACGGTTACCAGAAGGGTATTCCGGTCAGGAGAGAGTGAATATCTCATTAACGGAACGCCCTGCCGGTTGAAAGATGTAAACGAATTGTTTTATGACACCGGTATCGGTAAGGACGGATATTCCATCATCGGGCAGGGTCAGATCGATAAGATCTTAAGCGGCCGTCCGGAGGAACGACGGGAGTTGTTTGACGAAGCTGCCGGAATCGTGAAGTTTAAACGGCGTAAATCCGAGGCAACCAAGAAGCTGGAAAGTGAGCGGGCAAATCTTGTGCGCATCAACGATATTTTAAGTGAGATCGAGAAGCAGCTGACCCCATTGGAAAAGCAGTCAGAAAAAGCAAAGATCTATTTAAGAAAACGAAACGAACTGCAGGAATATGAGGTCAATACCTTTTTGATGGAAACGGAGCGTATCAACACCCAGCTTCATGAAATTGAGAAAAAAGGTACTATCACTGCGGATGAGTTAAAACAGACCGAAGAGGCTGTGGAAAGCATCAAGGCAGAGTATGAAAAGATGGAGCAGGAACTGGCGGCTGTGGATGAAGAGATCAACCGCACCAGGGATGCACTGTCCGAGACGAATGTGAATAAAGGACGTCTGGAGGGTCAGATCAATGTGTTAAAAGAACAGATCCGGTCCGCAGACAGCAACGATGAACATTTTGAAAACCGGAAGAAGGCTCTGGAAGAGGAGCGTAACCAGAAGCTTTTGCAGAAGGCAGATTATGATGAAAAGCAGGAAGAACTGCAAAAACAGGTAGATGAAACAGCGGACAAGCTGGCACAGTCCCAGAAACAACTGGCTGATATCCAACAGGAGATCGCCCGTTGCAACGACGGGATCGAAAAAGGTAAGAATGAGATCATTGAACTTCTTAACCGCAGGGCGGGTATCAAGGCAAAACAGCAGAAGTTTGATACCATGCTGGAGCAGATCAATATCCGCAAGGCCCAGCTGAACCAGCGCCTTTTGCAGAAGAAAAGCGATGAACAGTCCATGCAGGAAGCGCTTGCCAAATTTGAACAGCAGTATGAGCAGACCTGCAAGGATATTGAGGAAAAGAAGTCTCTCATTGCGTCCATGGATAAGAAGCGGGACGACTGGAACAGTAAGTACCGGGAAGCGGCAGCAAAGCTGGAGCAGGAAAGCATCGCTTATCACAAAGAGCAGTCCAGACTGGAATCTTTGCGAAATCTTGCAGAGCGCTATGACGGATACGGAAACAGCATCCGTAAGATCATGGAGCAAAAGGAGAAGGAATCCGGTCTTATCGGTGTGGTAGCAGATATCATCACTGTGGATAAGAAGTATGAGACAGCGATTGAAACCGCATTGGGCGGCAATATCCAGAACATTGTTACCACGGACGAGGAAACTGCCAAGCGGATGGTAGAATTCTTAAAGAAGAATAAACTGGGAAGGGCAACCTTTTTACCCTTAACATCGGTTACCGGAAAGCCGGATGAGAAAACCCAGAAGGCGCTGGAAGAAAAGGGCCTGGGAGTTTTGGGAAGAGCAGACGAGCTGGTGGATACGGATGTAAAATTCCGGGATATCATGGAGTATCTTCTTTGCCGTGTCATCGTGGTGGATACCATTGACCATGCATTGGCGTTGGCAAGAAAATATAAATATGCGTTAAGGATCGTAACCTTAGAGGGTGAGTCCTTAAATACCGGAGGATCTATCACCGGAGGTTCCTTTAAGAACAACAGTAATCTTCTGGGCCGGAGCAGGGAACTGGAAGAGATTGAGAAGCATATCGAGCAACTGGTAGAAAGTCGTCAGGAATTAAAAGACCGCATGGAAGAAATCGATACGGCAAGACAGTTTCTGGCGGAGGATAAGAAGGCAGCAGAGGAAAAGTTAAGCCAGCTTCAGATTGAGGCAAATACCGCAAAACTTAATGTGGAAAATGCCAGAAAGCAAAAAGAGCAAAGCGATCACCTCTACGAAGGACTGACAGTGGAAAATGCCCAGATTGAAAGTCAGTTAACCGAGATCAATCTCGGAAAGCAGCAGGCCAAAGATGACCTTAAGGATTCCGAGATCCGGGAAAAGCAGATCGAGGAAGAGACAGCAAAACTCCAGGAAACCCTGGAAGGTCAGATGTATCTGGAAGAAGAACGGGCAAAACTGGTTGCGGCTCTGCAGATGGAACAGGCAGGGGTAGAGCAGCGCAACGGATTCATCCGGGAGAACCAGGAGCGTATTGAGCAGGAATTAAAGAAGCTTGCCCAGGAACTGGACGAAGTAAGACAGTCCATGGAACTGTCCAAAGAAGATGTTTTAAAGAAGCAGCATGATATAGAGGAAATCCGGAAAACCATTGCGGCAGGAGATGAAACCTATGCATCCCTGTTAAAGGCTCTTAACGAAGCCACTGCCCGAAAAGAGAAGATGAATTCCGATCACAAGGGATTCTTTGATCAGAGAGAGGAGTTGACCAAGCGGTACTCCGATCTTGACCGGGAAATGGTGCGTTTGAATAGTCAAAAAGAAAAACTGCAGGAAAATCTGGAAAGCTTTTCCAACCATATCTGGGAAGAGTATGAGCTGACCCTTCACAGTGCGGAAAAATACCGGAATCCGGAATTTACCGATCTTTCCGGAATGAAGAAGCTTATCGCTACATGCAGGGATGAGATCAGGCAGCTGGGTGATGTAAACGTAGGCGCGATTGAAGAGTATAAGGAGTTGTCAGAACGCTATACCTTCTTAAATGGTCAGAGAGAAGATCTGGTTAAGGCAGAAGAGAACCTGGTGGGTGTCATTGACGACCTGGATCAGGGAATGCGTAATCAGTTTATGGAGAAGTTTGCGCAGATCCAGAAAGAATTTGACAAAGTATTTAAGGAACTGTTCGGTGGCGGAAAAGCTACAGTGGAATTAGAGCCGGACGAAGATATCTTAGAGTGCGGTATCATCATTACGGCACAGCCGCCCGGAAAGAAACTGCAGAATATGATGCAGCTTTCCGGAGGGGAAAAAGCGTTGACTGCCATCTGTCTGTTGTTTGCCATTCAGAACTTAAAACCATCGCCGTTCTGTCTTCTGGACGAGATCGAGGCGGCGCTGGATGACAACAATGTAACCCGGTTTGCAAAATACTTAAATAAACTTACCCAAAATACCCAGTTTATCGTGATCACCCACAGAAGAGGCACCATGACGGCAGCAGACCGTCTGTATGGAATCACCATGCAGGAAAAAGGTGTGTCTGCTCTGGTAAGCGTGAACCTCATTGAGAGTGAACTGGATCAGTAAGGAGTTTTTATGAGTGAAGAAAAGAAAGGCTTTTTTGCCAGATTAAAAGAGGGACTTACAAAGACCAGAGATAATATCGTGTCGGGTATTGACAGCGTGTTCAACGGTTTTTCCAATATTGATGAGGATTTTTATGAAGAATTGGAAGAAATCCTCATTATGGGAGACATTGGAGTACGGGCTACGGATGAGATCCTGACAACACTTAGAAAGAAGGTAAAAGAGCAGCATATCAAAGAGCCCGCAGAGTGTAAGGAGCTGTTGATCGAAAGTATCAAAGAGCAGATGAATACAGGAGAAACGGCTTACCGTTTTGAAGAAGAAACTTCTGTGGTGCTGGTGATCGGTGTAAACGGTGTAGGTAAGACCACCACCATCGGAAAGCTGGCAGGGAAGTTCAAAGAGGATGGCAAGCGTGTGATCATTGCTGCAGCGGATACGTTCCGGGCGGCAGCAGGAGACCAGCTGGCACAGTGGGCAAACCGCGCCGGTGTGGAAATGATCGGCGGACAGGAGGGAGCGGACCCGGCTTCCATCGTATATGATGCGGTGGCAGCAGCAAAAGCCAGAAAGGCGGATATCCTTCTGGTGGATACAGCGGGACGGCTCCATAATAAAAAGAATCTTATGGATGAATTGAATAAGATGAACCGTATTCTGGAAAAAGAGTACCCGGAAGCCTACCGGGAGACTCTGGTGGTTGTGGATGCGGCAACAGGGCAGAATGCCCTGGCTCAGGCAAAACAGTTTAATGAGGCTGCACAGGTAACCGGTGTGGTACTCACCAAAATGGATGGTTCTGCAAAGGGCGGCATCGCTGTGGCAATTCAGTCGGAACTGGGAATTCCGGTGAAGTATATTGGGGTTGGGGAATCTATAGATGATTTGCAAAAGTTTGATTCCGACCAGTTCGTAGATGCGCTTTTTACAAGGTCATAAAGTAAAAAGATGAAACATAAGGAGGAGTTTGCAATGTCAGAGTTTACATTGGAGAAATTTAAGGAAGCCAGCCGGATCGTGAAGGAGGCTACGAATGAAACGAAACTTATGTACAGTCAGTACTTAAGCGACGCGACAGGAAATGAGGTTTATTTAAAACCGGAAAACCTTCAGAAGACAGGAGCATATAAATTACGTGGAGCGTATTATAAGATCAGTACCCTGTCAGATGAAGAACGTAAGAAAGGTCTGATCGCAGCGTCCGCAGGAAACCATGCACAGGGTGTTGCTTATGCGGCAAGACAGTATGGGGTAAAAGCTACCATCGTAATGCCGGTGACAACCCCGCTGATTAAAGTCAATCGTACCAAGGCACTGGGAGCCGACGTGGTATTATATGGAAATATTTATGATGAAGCTTGTAACCATGCCTATGAGCTGGCAAGCAAACACGGATATACATTTATCCATCCGTTTGATGACGTTACCGTGGCAACCGGTCAGGGAACCGTGATGATGGAGATCTATGAAGAGTTAAAAGATGTGGATATTGTGCTGGTACCCATCGGTGGAGGCGGATTGGCGACCGGAATTTCTTCCGCAGCCAAATTGCTTAATCCAAAGATCCGTGTGATCGGTGTGGAGCCGGCAGGTGCAGCCAGCTTAAAAGCTGCTCTGGAGGCAGGAGAAGTAGTTTCTATTGACAAAGTACGTACCATTGCGGACGGAACTGCAGTAAGAACCATCGGAAGCGTGATCTTCCCATATTTAAAGGAGAATCTGGACAGCATCATTACCATTACCGATGAAGAGCTGGTGGCAACCTTCTTAGACGTGGTGGAAAATCACAAGATGGTAGCAGAAAACTCCGGTCTTCTTGCAGTGGCAGCAGCAAAACATCTGGATGTAAAAGGAAAGAAAGTAGCCTGCATTGTCAGCGGAGGAAACATGGATGTAGATACCATGGCTACAGAGCTGGAGCATGGACTGATCATGCGAGACAGACTGTTTGCAGTAACCGTGATCCTGTCTGATAACCCGGGAGCATTGGCAAAGCTGACGGCAACCATTTCCGAGCAGAAAGGTAATGTGGTAAATATTGAACATGTTCATCATCTGGCTACCGGAAGCGCAGATTCGGTTCGCGTCAATATTACACTGAAATCATTTGGTCCGGAACATAAGAAAGAGATCATCGAAGCGCTTCGTAAAGAAGGATATATGGTAGAAGAGACCAGAGCAAATCTTTAAATAAATTATGAATCCGCAGCTAAAATGCTGCGGATTCTTTTGAGAGATAAGATAAAGGAGTAAACAATGCAGCAGGAATATCTGGAATGTGAGAAGAGTTGGGTTTTCAAAACATTGATGCTGGTTGGGGGATTTTTTGGGGCATTCACCTATTCCATTCGCGGCGGTGTATTCTGTAACGCACAAACGGCAAACTTTGTGTTGTTTGCCATGGCACTGGGCAATGGAGAATGGATGCATGCGGTATATTTTCTGATTCCCATGAGTGCTTACTTTCTGGGAGCATTTATCTCGGAATTTGTGGCGCTGGATATCAAAAAATATCATTTTATCCGCTGGGATACCTTATTTGTGGGAATTGAGATCTTAGTGGTGATCTTTCTTGGATTGTTGCCGGAAAGTGCACCCTATCAGATCACTCAGGTTATGATCAACCTGATCTGTTCCATGCAGTATAATACCTTCCGCCAGGCGGAAAGTGTACCCATGGCTACCACATTTTGCACCAACCATCTGCGCCAGGTTGGGATCAATGCCTGCAAAGGCATCCGTCATCGCAACGAGAAAGAGAATCCCTATGCGAAGCGGGTGGGAACCCACCTTATCATGCTGGCAGTGTTTGTGTTGGGAGGCGTGGCTGCTACGATCCTTTGCCGGTATCTTCAGGGCAGAGCCATCTGGGCAACCCTGATCCCGCTGGTTGTTATTTTTGTGAACCTGTTCCACGCAGACCTTACTGTGGAGCGGGAGAAGATGAATCAGATACCCCGGGGACATTAGTTCCTGCACCATGTGGCCGTGAAGTAAAGGAATTTAAGTATATGGAAAAATTTCCGGATGTCAAGAAAAAATACTTGACATCCGGAATGCTTTATAGTACACTATCCAAGTGTGATGTAAAGGTTTAGACCTTGACAGCGGAGGGAAACATGGAAACAAACATGGACAAGATTGTGGAACAGAGCCTGTTATATGATTTTTACGGGGAACTGTTGACAGAACACCAGCGTCACATATATGAATCAGCGGTGTTCGAGGATCTGTCTCTTTCCGAAATCGCACAGGATGAAGGCATCAGCCGACAGGGTGTGCATGATCTTCTAAAACGCTGTAACAAGATCCTGGAAGACTATGAGAGTAAACTGCATCTGGTTGAGAAATTCCGGGCCGTAGGACAAAGCGTCGGCAAGATCCGGGAAACGGCAGAGCAGTATAAGAAGCAACCGGATCCGGTATTGATCGATGAGATCGAGAAGATCTGTACAGAGATAATGAAGGAGTTATAGTATGGCATTTGACAGCTTGTCCGAAAAACTTCAAAATGTGTTCAAATCCTTGAGAAGTAAGGGTATGCTTACGGAAGAAGATGTGAAAGCTGCTTTAAAAGAAGTGAAAATGGCGCTTTTAGAGGCCGATGTAAACTTCAAGGTTGTAAAGCAGTTCATTAAGGACGTGCAGGAGCGTGCCATAGGCCAGGATGTCATGAGCGGTTTAAATCCCGGACAGATGGTGATCAAGATCGTTAACGAGGAAATGATCCGTCTGATGGGAAGTGAAACCACCGAGATTGCATTACAGCCGGGCAAAGCCATTACCGTGATCATGATGGCAGGTCTTCAGGGTGCAGGTAAAACCACCACCGCAGCCAAGCTTGCGGGAAAGATCAAATTAAAGGGTAAGAAACCTCTTCTGGTAGCCTGTGATGTGTATCGTCCCGCTGCTATTGAGCAGTTAAAAGTAAACGGAGAAAAGCAGGGCGTGGAAGTTTTTTCCATGGGAAGCGGACATTCTCCGGTGGATATTGCCAAAGCTGCTGTGGAGCATGCACAGAAGAACGGACATAACGTGGTATACTTAGATACCGCAGGACGTCTTCAGGTGGATGAGGATATGATGCAGGAGCTGGTTGACATCAAGCATGCTGTAGATGTTCACCAAACCGTGCTGGTTGTGGATGCCATGACCGGTCAGGAAGCGGTAAATGTAGCGTCAACCTTCAACGAAACCGTAGGTATTGATGGAGTGGTACTGACCAAGTTAGATGGTGATACCAGAGGCGGAGCTGCACTGTCTATCCGTGCTGTCACCGGAAAACCTATTTTCTATATAGGTATGGGTGAGAAACTGTCGGATCTGGAGCAGTTTTATCCGGACCGGATGGCCAGCAGAATCCTTGGAATGGGTGATGTGCTGACGTTAATTGAGAAAGCGGCAGATTCCATAGATGAGGAATCCAGCAAGAAGCTGGAAAAGAAAATGAAAAAAGCGGAGTTTGATTTTGAAGACTATTTAGAGTCTATGAATCAAATGAAGAAGATGGGAGGCATTTCCAGTGTACTGTCCATGCTGCCGGGCCTTGGACTTGGCGGAGGTCAGATGAAACAGCTGGAAGATGCAGTAGATGAGAAGAAAATGGCCCGTATCGAGGCGATCATCTACTCCATGACACCACAGGAGAGAACTAATCCGTCGGTGATCAATCCCAGCAGAAAGCATCGTATTGCTAAAGGAGCCGGAGTGGATGTGGCAGAAGTCAACCGGCTGGTGAAGAACTTTGAACAGTCACGTAAGATGATGAAGCAGATGAGCGGTATGATGGGTAAGAAAGGTAGAAGAGGAAGAATGAATTTTCCTTTTTAATACAATGTTAGAGAATGATTCAGGAGGTGAAACGTAATGTTAAAGATCAGATTAAGAAGAATGGGACAGAAAAAGGCTCCTTTCTATAGAATCGTTGTTGCTGATGCAAGATCTCCAAGAGATGGAAGATTCGTAGATGAGATCGGAACTTATGATCCAACAAAGGACCCAAGTGAATTCCATGTTGACGAAGAAGCTGCAAAGAAATGGTTAGCTAATGGAGCACAGCCAACAGAGCAGGTTGGAAAAATCTTTAAAGCAGCTGGCATTGTGAAATAAGGGAACGTGAGGTGTTTAAGTTGAAAGAACTCGTTGAAGTTATTGCAAAAGCGCTGGTTGACAACCCTGATGAGGTGACTGTTACGGAGAAGAGCAGCGAAAAAGCACTTGTCATTGAGTTGCATGTTGCATCTTCCGATATGGGTAAAGTGATCGGAAAACAGGGCCGTATCGCCAAAGCAATTCGTTCCGTTGTAAAAGCAGCAGCAACAAAGGAAGACAGAAAAGTTATTGTAGACATCGTGTAAAGATGGGGCTGCCGTTATTTAAACGGCAGCTTTTTTTGGCTGGCGCGCCGGGCGCGCTCTAACAGAAATTCCTGTAAACAGGAGAGAGAAAGGGATTGCATGGAACAGTTATTACAGGTAGGTGTTTTTTCCAGTACTCATGGAGTAAAGGGAGAATTTAAGGTTTTTCCCACCACCGATGACGTGAAACGTTTCTCAAAGCTGAAGACCGTGATCGTTAATGACGGAAAAAAAAGCTTTACCGCGCAGATTGAACACGTAAAGTATTTTAAACAGTTTGCAATTTTGAAAATAAAGGGATATGATACCCTGAATGATATAGAACCTCTGAAAGGAAGCAGCCTTTGGGTAACCAGAGAGGATGCGGTAGAATTAGAGGAAGACGAGTATTTTATTGCAGATCTTATGGGTCTTACCGTTTTCCTGGATACAGGGGAAACCTTGGGAGAATTAAAGGATGTGATCGCCACCGGTGCCAATGATGTGTACGTGGTGGAGGATCAACAGAAAAAAGAGTGGTACATCCCGGCCATTGGACAGTGTATTTTATCTGTAGATGTGGAAGGCGGACGGATGACCGTACATCTTTTACCTGGTTTGGAGGATCTGTAGTGGTACGTTATCATATTTTGACATTATTTCCGGAGATGGTAAGGAATGGACTAAATACCAGCATTATCGGAAGAGCCGCAGAGAATGGGATCATTTCCATTGATGCCGTGAATATCCGGGACTATACGCAGGATAAACATAATAAAGTGGATGACTATCCCTACGGCGGAGGAGCAGGAATGGTAATGCAGGCCCAGCCTATCTATGATGCCTACCGTTCTGTGGTGGCGGATATGGAAAAACCGCCCCGGACGGTGTATCTGACTCCCCAGGGAGAAACCTTTTCCCAGACAAAGGCAAAAGAACTGGCAAAAGAAGAGGAATTGATCTTTCTTTGCGGACACTATGAAGGTGTGGACGAGCGGGTGTTAGAAGAGATCGTGACAGACTATGTTTCGATCGGGGACTATGTGCTCACCGGAGGGGAGCTGCCTGCCATGGTAATGATCGATGCCATTTCCAGAATGGTGCCCGGGGTCTTGAGCAATCAGGAATCCGGAGAGACGGAGACTTTTTATAACGACCTTCTGGAATATCCGCAGTATTCCAGACCGGAAGAGTGGAATGGGAAAAAAGTGCCGGAAGTCCTTTTGTCCGGCCATCACAAAAAAATTGAAGAATGGCGGTTAGAGCAGTCCATTGAGCGGACAAAGAAAAACCGTCCTGATCTATACGAAAAATATTTGGAAAAGTTTCCACCAACGACAAAACGCAGAAAGGGATAGCAGACAATGGAAGAGTCCAGAAAAACCATCCTTGTTGTGGACGACGAGAAAACCAATCTGGTACGGGCAAGAATGCTTCTGCAAGAAGAGTACAATCCCATTTTGGTGAATTCCGGAGAACAGTGTTTGAAATATCTTCAAAATCATAAACCGGATCTTATACTCCTTGATATCATGATGCCGGACATGGATGGATGGCAGGTGATGGAACAACTTAAGAAGGATCCGGGCTGCAGCGATATTCCGGTGATCTTTCTGACTGCAGACAGTAATCCGGCTACGGAAAGGGATTGTTTTGAGGCAGGAGCGGTGGATTTTACCTTAAAACCGATCCAGCCTGCCAGTGTATTATCCCGTATCCGCAGGGCCATAGAACTGGAAGGATACCGGAAGGACCTTCAAAGAATCGTGGATCAGCAGAATCAGAAGATCCTGGATATGAAGTACCAGTTTGTGGTAAATATCGCCAATCTGGTGGATAACCGAAACAATATGATGGGAGAGCATGTCAAGCGGACGGCACAGATAGTGAAAATGCTGGCTTTGCAGTTGCAAAAGCAGGGATATGAGCAGGAAACCCTGACGGATAGGTATATCGAACATCTTTATCTGGCAGCGCCGCTACATGACATTGGTAAGATCAAGATTTCGGATACCATTCTTTTTAAGCCGGGCAGACTGACGGAGGAGGAATTTGATACCATGAAGACTCATACCGTCTTTGGCCGGGAGGTTTTGCAGGAAATGCTTGCGGGGATAGAAGATCCGGAGTTTATTCAGATGGCCTGTGATGTGGCAGCTTACCATCATGAAAAATACAACGGAAAGGGTTATCCGGAAGGGCTTGCGGGAGAGGATATTCCGCTTTGTGCCCGGATCATGGCTGTGGCAGATGTATACGATGCCCTGAAGGAACCACGTTGTTATAAAGAAGCCTTTCCCTTAGAGGAAGTGTACGAGATCATGCAGGATGATGCAGGAAGCCATTTTGATCCGGCGATTATCAAAGCTTTCATGGAGATCCGTGAAGAGATTGAGAAACTGGGATAAAAAATGCTTGCAATGTGGCTTTGAATGTGATATTATATCCGAGTGTGATTAGAGATGGTCCTCTGTTATCGATAGGGATATTAAGAACATCAAAATAATAGGAGGTAGCACAATGAACGATATTATCAGAAGTATTGAAGAAGCAGAATTAAAATCTGACATCGCCGAGTTCAGAGTTGGTGATACTGTTAGAGTATATGCTAAGATCAAGGAAGGAAACCGTGAAAGAGTTCAGGTTTTCGAAGGAACTGTTTTAAAGAGACAGGGCGGAAGCAACAGAGAGACCTTTACTGTACGTAAATTCTCCAATGGTGTAGGCGTTGAGAAGACCTGGCCACTTCATTCTCCATTTATTGAGAAGATCGAAGTTGTAAGAGCAGGTAAAGTAAGAAGAGCAAAACTGTTCTACTTAAGAGACCGTGTTGGTAAAGCAGCAAAGGTAAAAGAGCTGGTAAAATAGTTTTATCGGTAAAACAAGATGAAGTGAAACTGACCTTTCGATACCCGGAGTTGACCGGATGTCAGAAGGTCAGTTTTTTAATTCATGACATCAAAAACAAACAGTTCCTTTTTATCGGGCGTTGTGTTAAAATAATAATGATTATGGGCATTTGATATAGGATGTCCGAAGGAAGAGAGTTCAGGATAAATACATGGCGAGAAGAAGAAAAAGAAATGGCGGTCTGCAGTTTGGGCGCCAGAAGAGAAAACTGAATGTTCCGCTCTTGAAGGAGATACTGGTCTGGGCGGTTGAGATTGCCATTGTACTGGTGATCGCTTTCGTTTTCGTATATTATATCGGACAAAGAACCGGTGTTATCGGAGGATCCATGTCGCCCGGTCTTGATGACGGAGACCAGGTTCTGATGAATCGGTTTACCTATTTGATCTCGGATCCAAAACCCAATGATGTGATCGTTTTCAAGCCAAACGGCAACGAGAAATCGCATTACTACGTGAAGCGTGTGGTGGGTGTTCCGGGAGATAAGGTACAGATCATTGAAGGAACATTGTACATAAACGGAAAGATGTTTGAAGAAGTGGCCGATGTCCCCTCCATGGACTATGCGGGACTGGCAGAGGATGAGATCACGCTGGGAACGAATGAGTATTTTGTACTGGGAGACAATCGCAATAATAGTGAAGACAGCCGGTACGCAAATATCGGACCGGTGAAGAAAGAGCATATCGTAGGAAAAGCGTGGTTTGTGATCAAACCTCTTTCAAAGTTTGGATTTATTGATTAACAGGAGAATGGTATGAATTATCAGTGGTATCCCGGGCACATGACCAAGGCGCGCCGTATGATGCAGGAGGATATGAAACTCATCGATCTGGTGATCGAACTTCTGGATGCAAGAGTGCCGTTAAGCAGCCGTAATCCGGATATTGACGAACTGGCGGCTAACAAGTCCAGAATGATCCTGCTGAACAAGGCGGATCTGGCAGATAGTGAGAAAACAGCACAGTGGGCTTCCTATTTTGAGGAACAAGGTTGTTTTGTGGTTATGTTAGATGCCCGGAACAGAAAAAACATGAAACTGGTTACCGAGGCTATTGAAAAAGCCTGTAGGGAAAAAATCGAGCGGGATCGCAAACGTGGTATCCTGAACCGTCCGGTTCGGGCCATGGTAGTGGGCATTCCCAACGTGGGAAAATCCACCTTCATTAATTCCTTTGCAGGAAAAGCAGCGGCAAAAACCGGAAACAAACCCGGTGTCACCAAAGGAAAACAATGGATCCGGCTGAATAAGAAAGTAGAACTTCTGGACACACCGGGAATCCTGTGGCCGAAGTTTGAAGATCAGAATATAGGAATGAAGCTGGCACTGATCGGCTCTATCCGTGACGAGATCCTGAACACAGAGGAGTTGGCACTGGATCTGATTGATTTAATCCGGCAACAGTATCCGGGTGCCATTAAGGAGCGCTACGACGTGGAAGAAACCGGAGAAAACCATGAGATCCTTTTAAATATCGCAGTAGCACGGAATTACCTGAAGAAGGGCGGAGAACCGGATTATTCCAAGGCGGCGGCAGTGCTGTTGGATGAGTTTCGGAGTGGTGTGATCGGACGGATCACATTGGAGATCCCTTCTTAAAAATGGGATATTGAGGAATGATTAGAAAGGCGGAACAGAAACATTGAACGAAGAAAAGATGGAAATCAACAAAGAAGAAAATAAAGAAAACAGAAACATTATGAAGGAACTTTTACATGTTGTGATCTATGTTTTAAGCATTTTGGCGGTTACGTATCTTATCATCCATTTCGTGGGACAACGGACCATTGTAGTGGGTACTTCCATGCGGGATACCTTGCAGGATGGAGATAATCTGGTGGTGGATAAGATCACTTACCGCATGAAAGATCCTGAGCGGTTTGATATCATTGTGTTCCCGTACCAGTATGAAGAAGATGTTTACTATATCAAGCGGATCATCGGTCTGCCGGGCGAAACGGTTCAGATCGACGAAGAAGGTCAGATCTTCATTAACGGGGAGGTTCTTAATGAGGATTACGGCAGAGAAGTGATCCAGGATCCCGGAATGGCCATCGAGCCCATTACCCTGGGCGAAGAGGAGTATTTTGTGCTGGGAGATAACCGCAACGCAAGCGAGGACAGCCGTTTTGAAGATGTGGGTGTGATCCACATGGATGATATTGTGGGAAGAGCGATTTTCCGTATTTATCCGTTTTCTTCTTTTGGAAAGATCACAGACTAATGATAGTGGGAGTATATCCATGAGTGAAATAAAAAGCATAGCACAGATTAAAGAAGAATTGAAGGCAGCGAACGCAACACAGCTGCCTTTTCTTATACAAGCATATGAAAACGACCAGCGGGCGGGAGTACAGGCGCTGTTAGAAAAAGAACGTAAGAAACAGGAAAAACTGGAAAAAGAGTTGCAGCGGGTGGAGAACTTGTGCACCTACGAAAAAAAGTATGCAGACTACGCCTATATTTGTGGTATTGACGAGGTGGGAAGAGGTCCTCTGGCGGGACCGGTGGTGGCAGGAGCAGTAATTCTGCCAAAAGACTGCAGGATCTTATATATCAATGATTCCAAGAAGCTTTCTTCGGCAAAGCGGGAAGCGTTGTATCAGGAGATCATGGACAAGGCACTTGCCACCGGGATTGGCATGGTAGGTCCGGGCAGGATCGATGAGATCAATATCCTGCAGGCTACCTATGAAGCCATGCGACAGGCTATTGAGAATCTTGCGATCCGACCCGATATATTATTAAATGATGCCGTAACCATTCCGGGGGTGGACATCCGACAGGTTCCCATTATCAAAGGAGATGCCAAGAGCATTTCTATCGGAGCTGCCAGCATCATTGCAAAAGTCACCAGGGATCATCTTATGGAGGACTATGCAAAACTTATGCCGGAATATGGGTTCGACAGCAATAAGGGCTATGGATCCGCCGAGCACATTGCAGCGTTGAAAAAATACGGGCCTACTCCGATTCACAGAAAGAGTTTTATTGGCCATTTTGTAGAAGGATCCTAGAATAAAAGCAGAAGGCAGTATGCAAAGAAACCCAAAAAAGGGGCGAAAATCATGCAGATATCGGATATTTTGAACCAACTGAATCAGCAGTCTTTGTCAACAGGCAGTATGACAGCGGCATCCGGGGCAACCCAGGAGTATAGTGCGAAAAGCCAGACACTTTCGGAGCTACAAGAGGGGGAAGTGTTTGAGGGAACGGTCATGGATGTGGAAAACGGCAAAGTGACCATCAGTCTGGCCAATGGATCCAGTATCCAGGCCCGACTGGATTCCGGGGTATCCCTAACCCAGGGAATGGCCACTTTTTTTCAGGTGAAATCTAATCAGGGGGGACAGATTGCGCTTAAAGCAGTAACTCAGGATAATTTTGCCAATCCGACGCTGGTGAAAGCACTGAATCAGGCCGGAGTGCAGGTTAGCGTCAGAAATCTGGATCTGGTAAAAGAGATGATGGCAAAACAACTTCCCATCGACACGAAAAGTGTTCTCGGTATGGTACGGGCGGCCAATACCTTTTCTTCGGTCAGTGTGGCGACCCTGACCCAGCTTCAGAAGTTGTCTTTGCCCATCAATGAATTAAATATTGAACAACTGGAGCATTACAATCAGGGAGAAGGGCAGATACAGAAAAACCTGGAAGACATCATGAAAGCATTGCCGAAACTGATTCAGGAGGCACCCGGACAGGCAGAAGGATTAAGCGTGGCAAAACAGGTGTTGTCGCTGTTTGTGTCCGGGGGCGGAGTTGCTGTAGAAGAGACTTTTGCAGGAGAAACATTGGCTTCAGAAACTTCAGGACAGGCTCCGGGCTTGGCGGAAGACATCGGACTGGTTTCAAATCCGACGGAGAGTATGGTACAGGCACAGGAGCAGGAAACCGTCATTGGTCAGCCACAGGATCTGACATTGGATCCGGTACAGGTACAGGAACAGGCAGGAAATACCGGACAGGTACAGGGGCAGGGGACGGCTAACGGACAGACACAGGAGCCGCCTGTGAGTGCTCAGTCCATGCAGGAATCCGACAATCAGCAGAATCCGGTACAGCCATCCGAAGCCGCAGGAGAAGAAGCTTTCGAAGGGAAGCTGCCGGTTACCGACATCGGTGCGGATTCATTTGCACATATGGATATGAAAACATCCCTGAACATATCTTGGGGCAGTGAGAGCTTAAAAGAGCTGGATCCTGCGGGACAGTTGCAGAAGATCCTTGCATGGATCGATCAGGGGCAGGTATCCAAAGAAGAATTGTCGGAGATGTTCGGAAAACGGGATTTTCAGAATCTTCTGCAGAATGCAGTGAGAAAACAGTGGTTTATCAGCCCACAGGAAGTGGAGGATAAACAGAAACTGGAAGAACTGTATGAGCGCATTGACCGGCAGATGTCGAAGCTGCAGGATATTTTTGCAGGAGCAGGACATAAGGACAGCCCGGTTGTCCGGCAGATGGCGGATACCAGGAACAATATCAGTTTTCTAAATCAGTTGAATCAGGCTTATAATTATGTGCAGATCCCGCTTCGGATGGCAAACCAGAATGCCACCGGTGATCTGTATGTATATACGAATCGTAAAAACCTTGCAAAAAAAGATGGGGAAATATCAGCACATCTGCACCTGGAGATGGAACACTTAGGAATCACAGATGTGTTTGTGAAACTGAATGCCAAAAAGCTGTCCACCAATTTTGTGATGGAAGATGAAAAATCTCTGGAATTGGTAATGGATCATATCGATATTTTAACGGACCGGCTTCAGAAAAAGGGCTACGAAGTTGATGTACAGGTAAAAGAAAATCCGGATAAAGAACAACAGGCGATGTTTATGCAGGAAGTCATGGGTCAACAGCAGCCGTTGCAGTCTGCTGTGAGCAGGTATTCCTTTGATGTGAAGGTGTAGTAGATGAGTGAGACCGTGAAACAGGAAAAAAGAAAAACAGCGGTGGCGTTGGGATATCAGAAAGGTGATATGGCGCCCAAGATCCTGGCTACCGGAACCGGTGCCGTGGCGGAGCGTATCATTGAAACCGCAAAAGAATCGGATGTCCCGCTATACGAGGACAGTAAGCTGGCAGATACTCTGTCCCGGCTGGAGATTGGACAAGCCATTCCGCCGGAACTGTATGACGTGGTGGCGGAGATCCTGGTATTTGTCAACGATATGGATAAGATCCGGGCAAAACTGGATCTGTAG
>JBJEKY010000006.1:20722-29057 GCA_051878875.1 Lachnospiraceae bacterium
AAGCCATGACCATGGAAGCCTGCGCCAAGATCGACGAAGTACTGGCACCGGCAGTGATCTGCAAAAACCTCTTTTTATGTAATGCACAGAAAACCAGATTTTATCTTTTGATGATCCGGGACGATAAGAAATTCAAGACCAAGGAGATTTCCCATCAGATCAATAGTCCCCGCCTGTCTTTTGCCCCGGCGGAGTTTATGGAAGAGTTCCTGGACATCACACCGGGGTCCGTAAGTGTATTGGGACTTATGAATGATAAGGAAAATCATGTACAGTTATTGATTGATAAGGATCTGCTTTCGGCAGATCGGTTTGGATGTCATCCCTGTATCAATACCTCCAGTTTAAGATTGAGGATGCAGGATATCTTAGAGAAGTTTCTCCCAAAGATCCATCATGACTATCTGGTGGTAGAATTGGGAAGCGGGCAGGAAGAGTAAAATGTGAAGTGGCTTTCTCATGTGATTTTATATCAGGGAAAAAAGTGGGAAGCGCGAAAAAACACAAGATTTTTTGGAATTTCGCTAAATTGACATCACAAGCTATGGAAAATTCTCGCGCAGTTTTTGAAAAATTGAGCGAGAATTATCGTATATTAGATGATTTTCGCTATTCACGGTTGCCGGAGCCCTTTAAATAGCCGAAATGAGCGAAAAAATGAAAACCGCGCACGAATTTCGCGCAACTTCGTTTTCTCTATTTATTGTCGTAGCTTAAGAACCAGGTAATCGATACCGTGTCTGACGGAATCTATACAAAACGGGACTGCAGTCTGCAGCCCCGTTTTTGCGATATGCCGAAAAATATGTTGCCAAAGCATTGCGGTTATTAGTTATCATTTTCTTCATCTTCGGATTTCGTATAGACGCTTCTCTTACGAGCCATCTCATCGCTTTCCAAATATTCGTCGTATGTGGTAACCTTATCCACAAAACTTCCGTCCGGAAGAAATTCAATGATCCGGTTGGCTGTGGTCTGAACCACCTGATGGTCACGGGAGGAAAACAGCAGTACACCCGGGAACTTGATCAGACCATTATTCAAAGCAGTAATGGATTCCATATCCAGATGGTCGGTGGGCTCATCTAAGATCAGCACGTTGGAAGCCTCGATCATCATACGTGATAACAGGACACGTACTTTTTCACCACCGGATAATACCTTCATACGTTTGACGCCGTCATCTCCGGCGAATAACATTCTTCCTAAGAAACCACGGACATAAGTAGCATCCTTGATCTCGGAGAACTGGGTAAGCCAGTCTGCGATCTGCAGGTCATTTCCCTCAAAGATCTTGGTGTTGTCCTTGGGGAAGTAGGAAGTAGAAGTAGTGATACCCCACTTGTAGCTGCCTTCGTCCGGCTCCATTTCTCCTGCCAGGATCTGGAAAAGTGTGGTTTTGGCAAGAGAGTTTCCGCCTACAAACGCGATTTTGTCATCGTGACCGACAATGAAAGAGACATTGTCCAGAACTTTGACACCATCAATGGTCTTAGACAGGTTTTCTACAGTCAGTACTTCGTTTCCGATCTCTCTTGCAGGGCGGAAATCAATATAGGGATATTTTCTGGAAGAGGGTTTGATCTCATCCAACTCGATCTTCTCCAATGCTTTCTTACGGGAAGTTGCCTGTTTGGATTTGGAAGCGTTAGCAGAGAAACGGGAAATGAATTCCTGTAATTCCTTGATCTTTTCTTCCTTCTTCTTATTGGCTTCCTTCATCTGTTTTAACATCAACTGGCTGGATTCATACCAGAAATCATAGTTTCCGGCGTATAACTGGATCTTTGCATAGTCAATGTCGGCTGTATGGGTACATACTTTATTTAAGAAATAGCGGTCGTGGGAGACCACGATCACGGTGTTCTCGAAGTTGATCAGGAATTCTTCCAGCCATCCGATGGCATCTAAGTCTAAATGGTTGGTAGGCTCGTCTAAAAGCAGGATATCCGGATTACCGAAAAGTGCCTGGGCAAGAAGAACCTTCACCTTGTCATTTCCGTCTAAATCCTTTACGGCACAATAGTGGAGTTCAGTAGGGATTCCAAGACCGTTTAACAGCATGGCTGCATCCGATTCTGCATTCCAGCCGTCCATCTCGGCAAATTCTCCTTCCAGCTCGCTGGCCCGGATGCCGTCTTCATCAGAGAAATCTTCCTTGGCATAAATGGCATCCTTTTCTTTCATGATGTCATAAAGACGCTGGTTTCCCATGATAACGGTATCAAGCACCGGGAATTCATCGTATTTGAAATGATCCTGCTGCAGGAAAGAAAGACGCTGGCCCGGAGTGATCACCACTTCACCACTGGTGGGTTCTAACTGCCCGGAAAGAATACGTAAGAAGGTAGACTTACCGGCACCGTTGGCACCAATGATACCGTAGCAGTTGCCTTCGGTAAATTTAATGTTGACGTCTTCGAACAGAGCTTTTTTTCCAAAGCGCAGGGAAACGTTGTTTGCACTAATCATATAAGTTCCTTTCTATTCGTTAAAAATCATGTTTGATAAAGTAACAGTCACGATTTCTATTGTACAAGATTAATCAATTTTTGCAAGGGTTTTGGGCTATTTTCCCTAAAATTTGGATGGGAATAAAAAAATTTGTTCATTCTTAAAAAAATATGGTATTATTTATAAGGTTGAGGAATTATTTACAAGTAAGAGGAGTAAAAAAATGACAAAACAGAGAAAGAAATTTACGTTTCCTACTGCGTTTACAGTACTGGTCATCGTATTGATCCTCGCTGCTGTTATGACATGGCTCATTCCGGCAGGATCCTATTCGAAATTACTGTATGACGCAGATAACCAGGTGTTCCTGATCACAGAACCGGACGGTACTGAATATGAAATGCCGGGAACTCAGGACACCCTTGACGAATTGAACATCAAGAATGACATTGCTAAGTTCGAAGACGGAAGCATTTACAAACCGATCGCGATTCCGGGAACCTACGAGCAGGTAGAACAGCAGAAGCAGGGAATCATGGAAGTGATCATGGCACCTATCAATGGAATCTACGACAGTATGGATATCATCCTGTTCGTATTCATCATCGGTGGAGTGATCGGTGTGCTGAACTACACAGGTGCATTCAGTGCAGGTATTGCTGCTTTATCCCGTGCGACCAAGGGAAGGGAGTATCTGCTGATCGTGTTCATCACATTCCTGATCGCATTAGGAGGAACAACATTCGGAATGGCAGAGGAGACCATTGCCTTTTATCCGATCCTGATCCCGGTATTCTTGGCGGCAGGATATGATATCCTTGTTTGTATCGCAGCTATTTACATGGGTTCTTCCATTGGTACCATGTTCTCAACCGTGAACCCGTTCTCAACCGTAATCGGCTCCAATGCAGCAGGAATCAACTTTACTGACGGTATGACTTTCCGTCTGGTTGGTCTTGTGATCGGCGTTATCATTACATTGGTATATATCCTTCGTTATGCAAAGAAGGTTAAAGCAAATCCTGAATTGTCTATGATTTATGAAGATCATGAGGCGATTGAGAAGAAATTCAAGAAAGAAATTGACGCACCGAAACTTACGTTGCGTTATTCTATTGTTTTAATTTTGTTTGTACTTACTTTCGTAGTTATGATTTACGGTGTATCCAAACTGGATTGGTGGTTTGGTGAGATGACTGCATTATTCCTTGTATCAGGTCTTTTGATCGGAATCATTGCAGGAATGAAAGAAAAAGAGTTTGTTAACCAGTTCATCAGCGGTGCAGCTGACCTGATGGGCGTGGCACTGGTTATCGGTGTGGCAAGAAGTATCAATATCATCCTTGAGAACGGATTGATCTCCGATACGATCCTGTATACCTTCTCCAATGCTGTAAAGGGTATGAACCCCAACATATTCATTATCGTGATGATGGGAATCTTCATCATCCTTGGATTCTTCATCAACTCATCTTCAGGTCTGGCTGTGTTATCTATTCCGATCATGGCACCGCTTGCAGATGCAGTGGGACTTCCGAGAGATGTGATCATCTCAGCTTATATTTATGGTATGGGTCTGATTTCCTTCATTACCCCGACCGGACTGATTCTGGCCAGCCTCGAAATGGTAGATGTTACCTACGATAAATGGCTGAAATTTATCATGCCGTTGATGGGTATCATTGCAGTGTTTGCCGCTGTAATGCTTTTGATCCAGGTTAATTTTTAAATTTATATAATCCTCAAACACGGTAAACGGGTATCTTTGCGATACCCGTTTTATCGTCTTTATAAATAGAAAAAAGTATGTTATACTAGCCGCGTAGTATCTGATATTGGAAATCATTGCCAAATAAGTGGAATGTTTTATTTGGTTTGTTACTTTGTAAAGAGAATACCAAAAGCGGACTTTATGGGAGAGTAAAAATGAGAAGGAATAACGGACAGGAAAAAAGATGGGGGTGTCTTTCGAATCATCCGGGACAGGTTGCAATCCTGGATGTAGGGAACAATCTGTGTATCACAGATGCCAATGAGCGGTTTTTAAAGGAATTGGGATATGAGACCAGGGACTTTGAACAGGAAGAGATCAGTATCCGGGATCTGGTGGCACCGGAAGACCGGGAGCTGTTTGAGGGCTATTATAATGCAGTCAGACAGCAGAATGAGCAGCAGGCTCCGGAAATTCGACTGATCGACAAACAGGGAGTAAGTCACTGGTACGAGCTTTTGTTAAATGCCCAGGATTGCCGGCTGCATGATGCGGAGTATCTTTCGTTGCTGATCTGGAACGTTGACAAGAAAAAGAAACTGGAAGATGATATCCGGATCCAGATGGAACGCTATGATCTGGTAAAAGACCTGTCCAATGAGTTTATTTTTGAATATGATATTGAGAACGATTCGTTTGTGATCCCTACGGATATGATGATCCGCAGGGGAATAGATACACATGAGAAAAAAGAGGTTACCTGCTGTGAATTTGAAGCCATGGTGCACCCGGAAGATTGGAAACTGTTTGACGAACGGATCCGTAAACCGGATGCAGGGGATAAGACCGGTATGCTGGAATACCGGCTGAATGTGGCAAAAATCGGGAAAAGTCCGAAATTCCAGTGGTTCCGAACGTTTTATAAGAAGATCCTGGGAAATTCTTCCGAAGTGATCCGGGTGATCGGGCGCACCATCAATATCCAGAACGACCGTGAGAAGATCGACGAAATGGAACTAAAGGTCCGTCAGGATTCTATGACCGGAATGCTGAACAAGAACGCGGTAGAGAAAGAGATCAGAGAATTCTTTGAGGCAGAACCATCGGGAACCCATGCGCTGATCATGGTGGATATTGATGATTTTAAACATGTGAACGATTGTTTCGGACATCTTTACGGAGATGAGATCCTCAAAGATGTGGCCAGAAAGATCATGGAGCGGTTCCGTAATACGGATCTGGTAGGAAGAGTAGGCGGAGACGAGTTTTTGATCTGCATGAAAAATGCCACTCCCGAACTGGCTCTGTCCGTGGGAGAAGAAATCTGTGAACTGACCAAAACCTGTCTGCGTACGGAAAATGGAGATATCCAGATTAGTTGCAGCGTGGGTATCTGTATGTATCCTTACAGCGCAAGAGAATATACCGAACTGTTCAAACGTGCCGAGATCGCCATGTACACTTCCAAGCAGGAAGGAAAGAGCAAGGTGAAGGTCTTTGATCACTGGACACCGGAATTGGAGATGGGACAGCAGTTTGCGAACCGTTCCGAGATGTCGGAATACCGGATGAGCATGCAGACCGATGCAGAGTTTTTGACTACCTGCTTTGAAATGCTGGCAGATTCCAGGGATTTGGAAGCATCCCTGAACATGCTGATCCAGCATATTGGAAAACGTTATGACCTGGGCGGTGTTGCGGTTCTAAAATATGACCGGGATTTTACCCATGCCATCCGTGTGAATAAATGGACGAAGAAGGAGGGGATCTATACCCTTCCGGTAAGGGAATTCCCCAATATGGACAATCAGGATTGCTTAAGCTTTTTTGACGAGAATAACCGGATCTGTATTGATAATGTATTTACGGCAGAGTTTCTGACGGATACAGAGAAGCAGGAATTTCTGGAGGACGATGTCCAGGCCTGTGTCTATGCCGGATTTAAACATTCGGATTTTGTGCGGGGTGTTGTGGCATATCAAAGTGTAGGACGCCCCAGAAAGTGGAGTGAAGGTGAGAAGCACTTCTTCTCGGAATTTGCCAGAGTGGTAGCTGTGTTCATTGCATTAAAGGACAAGCAGGAGCAGGATAAGAGCACCATTGCCAATTTAAAGAAGCATGACCATGTAACGGGAATGCTGACGGAAGATGCTTTTATTAAGCAGGTGAATGAATATTGTAATCAAATGGATAAAAAAGAAAATCTGGTTGTGGCAAATCTGGACATTGAGGGATTTGCTTATGTCAATGAGAATTTTGGAACAGCTGCGGGAAATGAATTACTGCGTGAGTTTGCCCGGGTATTTCAATTTCCGGACCGGAATGTGATCTGCTGCAGACAGTTTTCGGATTATTTTTCCTGCTTTTTTGCAGGCTGTACCATAGAGGAAGCGGAAAGTATGATCAATGACGTGGAAAATGAGTTCATGGATCATGTGAAGGGATATTATCCAAACAGTGCGATCCGTCTGTCCACAGGTTTGTATGAGTGGAACGAAGACGTTCCCATCCAGTATGCGGTGGAGAATGCCAACATGGCACGAAAAACGGTGAAGCGTCATGGCTCGCAGCGCATGATGCGGTACAATGGACAGATGCGGGAGAGCAGAGTGAGAAATCGTCTGGTGGCCTCCCAGTTTCACGAAGCACTGGCGGATAACAGGTTCTTTATCTGCCTGCAGCCGAAGTTTGATCTAAGTACCATGGAGGTTGTCGGTGCAGAATGTTTGAGCCGGTGGGAACAGCCTGAGGGAAATGTTATGTCTCCGCAGGTATTTATGGAGTCTTTGGAGCATATAGGTTATATTACAGAACTGGATTTCTTTGCCTATGAAGAGACCTTGAAACTTCTGGCCGCCTGGGGAAAGAAAGGATATCATAGGATGCCGGTGTCTGTGAACTTTTCCAGAAAGCATTTTGATAATGCAGGAATCTATCCCAGGGTAAAAGCGCTTGCCGATCAGTATGGGGTGCCTCATAACCTTATTGAAATCGAGCTGACAGAAAGTCTGCTGTCGGAACGGATGGAGCATGTGGTACGTGAAATGGAAGCTCTGCGTAAGGACGGCTTTCTGGTGGATATTGATGATTTTGGTACCGGGTATTCTTCTCTCAGCATGCTTCTGGAGGTTCCGGTGGATGTCATCAAGATTGATAAAAGCTTTGTAAAATTCAATACCAGGGAAGATATGAAAGCGCGAAGAGAGTTTATGACCCTGCTGTCACGTATGATGCAGACCATTGACACGCGGGTTGTCTGTGAAGGCGTGGAAACCAAAGAACAGGCCATGTTTCTTATGGAATGTGGGTTTGGAACCGGGCAGGGATACTTGTGCGATCCACCCATGGAAGTTGCGGATTTTGAGAAGAAATATTTGGAAAAAATGTGAAGGTAATGTTCGAAAAGTATTGAAAAAAGCCTACAATTAATAAAAACGGTGATTTATCATAACTGCCATGAAAAATCTTAATGGGACAAAATATTGACAGAGCACATGGATTAGAGTTAAAGTTTCAATAACTCTTGGGATCGGAACGTTCCTTTCCCGGGAAAAACACATATCAGGAGGCTATGTATAGGAATGAAGAAGTGGAAGAAACTTACATGTATCTTATTAGCAGCCACCACAGCTTTCAGTCTGTGCGCATGCGGCGGCGATAAGAAAGACGACACAAACGATGCGTCAACCGAACAGGAAGAAACCAAAGATCTTTCCGAAATGAGTTATGATGAACAGTCATCCTACATCTACGATCAGGTGCTTGGCGAGTTCTATGACGCATATCAGGTTGCACAGGAAGCAGAAGACATTGATGAAAGATATGCGCTGATGGCAGTTGCAGAAGCAAAACTGCTGGAAAGCGGTATCATGACACCGACCACAGGAAATGGCGGATCCTACACCATTAGCAGAGTGGCTCCGTATTCCGGATCTACCGTATACTGGGGTGCCGATGCTGACAAATATGATACGCTCCTTATTTCAAAAGATCTCATCAAAGCCGAAGACAGACGTGAGATGAAGGCAAAATGGAGAGAGTTAAAAGGTACCGGTACATTCAGAGACTGGGAGATCAATTTCTTAAAAGAAAAAGGATATGAATTAAAAGATACTTATGAGTTAGCATACAGTACAGACCCAAGTTCCTGGGACTGCCTGGCAACCTCTT
>JBJEKY010000007.1:0-4975 GCA_051878875.1 Lachnospiraceae bacterium
ATGACCCTCTGCTTGTAAGGCAGATGCTCTCCCAGCTGAGCTAAGATCCCATTTGTCAACCGACTAGGTTAGTATACTACAGGAACCTTCCCAGTGTCAACAATTTTTTTATTTTTTTGTGAAGTTTATGGTATCACCTCTTCATCCAATCATAAGCACTACCGGAATTGGTTCTTTTCGCAATCGTAGTGATACCCAATACCACTTAGTTTTTCATCCAGTTCTTTCTTATCCACCTGATACCGTGCACAGAACTCCTCTAACGAAGCATCCTGATCCCGCAGCTGGGTATTTACAAAACTAAGCAGCATAACAGGATCCTTCGGCAATTGCTGACTCATACATTTTCTCCTTTCCGCGATGCCCTCTTATATCGCTTTATGCATAATAACGCCTGCTTTGCTTTTTCCCACTCTTCTTTCGTAATGCGCTCTTCTGAAAATGCTATTTTTTGAAGAACTGCCAAATATCCACTCCAATCATAGGATGGATGACACGCCTTTAAATATTCGATATAGGACCGGTCCGTTTCAAACCGCAAAAACTCTCTTTGTTCCAGACATACTTCCAAATATAAAAGTTTCCTTAATACAAGTACACACTTATCATACTCCTCTGATACCTGAAGACGTTTTAATCTTCTATAGCACCACTGCCTGTATCCCGTTATCCATCCCAGGAAGAGAACGGCCACAGCCACACATACACAGAGGATCACGAAAAGCTGTTTCAAAATTACCTTTTTGGCTTTTTCAAGATCCGGCTTTTTCTTTGCGGTGGTTTTCGTACCTGTATTGCTTGTTATTTGCTTCAAAAGTTCCTCTTCGTCTTTCGGTTCTTCTTCCTCTTCTTTTCGTTCTTCCTTGATTCCCACATAGGACTCGTCTTCAACGGCAATCTGCTCTTTACTCTCATATCCCGGAGTCATCTCAAAAGGAACCCATCCATAGTTCTTAAGATAGATTTCCGGCCAGACATGCATTTTATTGTCCCTGACAGGGGTAAAATAATTCGCCTTATCCTCTGTTCTAAAGGATTGTCCCGGAACTACATATCCATATGCCAAACGGGCAGGAATCCCCATTTGCCGCAGCATAAAAACTCCTGCTGATGCAAAATGCACACAGAATCCCTTATGTCCCTCTGACAAGAAATATTCTACTGCATCGACATCTTCCCTGGCATTCACATTTTTTGAATAGACACAGCGAGTCTGAAGGGCCTTCTTTATTTCCCCCGCATAGAATAAGCGCTCCAGATTCGTTTCTGCCGCGCTGCCCTCCTTAAGTTTGGCTTCGGCTTTCTTCCTGATCAATTCCTGCTCTTTGTTTTCCTTGATCTCTTCTGCCCATGCGATAGCTGTAGTCTGCTCTGCCGGAACTTGCGTATACTCCTTTTCAACCATTTCGCTATACGCATCATAGAATTCCTGATCCTCAAGCTCAGGCTCATATCTGCAGAAAGACTCCAGACCTTCATAAACAACGGCTGAATTAAGGGCCCGGAACGTATATTCTTTGCTCTCATCTTCGCTTAGAACCATATAATCCATGGTATACCAGTTTCCCTTACATGTAAGACTTTCCGCCTCCACTCCGTAGGGCAGATATACACAGTCCGCTTTCAATTTGTCATACAGGATCTCATACTCCTGACTGTAGATCTGCGGCTGTGTATCATATCCACTGGCTTTGTAACTCTGTAGATTCTCCGATGCCACTAATTTGGCTCTCTTTTTTTCCTTGTACTCTGCAAGTTCTTCATAATTCTCTTTGATATACTCATCACTTACAGATCTTTCCCAGTGTCCGTCTATATATTTATCTCCGTAAGCTCCCCTCAGGTAAAAAAGGCCAACCGGAGGTCTTCTGGTATATACATAAAGGTCCACCTGATTTTTATACTCCGGAAAGTCATTGGTCACCTCGCAGACTTCGATGTTTCCGGATTGAAAAAGACCATACTGTGAGATTTTTTCGTTATCCTTCGCAATAAATTTATCTTTTAAATTTAACTCTTTATAAACGTTGGTGGATAACAGATTAGCCGGCAGCGTGAATAACACTTTGGTTAAAAGCAGGCTTCCCAAAAGAGCCGCTACAAGGTATCCGATCATTGCTGCCTGTTTCTTTCCGGCATACACCGGTGATGCGAGGAAAATCCCCCCCACTACAATGATCAGTAACCCCGATGCACAAGGCGGATTTCCTACCCACAACCCAATTCCCATAAGGATCACACTGGGGAGAAATACGATCCACTTCTTTCCCGTTTCAATGGCTAACATACCCATAGCAACAGCCAGAGTCACAAGAATGATACTCCATAAATCCACCATAACTCCGGGTGTATCAATATAATATAGGTAATGGGTATTATAGAACGAATTGTAATCTTCCAGAAAATGATTGACTATGGCAAACCATCCATTTCCAAGCATTCTCCCAAGTGGCTTTTTTAACAATTCAACAAAGTAACCAATTCCAATTGCTACGATGATCCCGTCCAAAATGAAACGGATCCATGAGTGTCGTAAATTTTTCAGAATGCAATTTACCACACTGTAGACCATCATTCCTATAAACACAGGAATAAACACCCAGGACTTTGCATATATATCCGGGTACATTCCCCTCATCAACTCATTTAATGAAATTGCCAGTAGTAAACAGGTCAAACCATCTAACACTCCTTCAAGAAGAACCTGAAGAAAATGTTCCTCCAGCGACCATGAACTACCAGAAATGCATTCCCACTTTTTGCTTCCCCTATAACTCAATTTCCAAGCTCTCCATTTCTTCCCTGACCTTATCTTTATTTATCCCGGCAATCAATCCATCGTCTTTCAATATTGAAAAATCTCTTTTTATTTCCAATGTATGGGCAAGATGTTCCGCTTTGTACTTTGCCCTGTACAACTCACTTGCATCCATATATTCTTCAAATCCGCTTTCCATAAGTTCCATAAGGAAAATATAATAATCTTCCTCTTCTTCTACCCGATGTCTGACAATGTCTCCTTCTTTCCTGGAATACCATGCTACATAGTGAGGACAGCTCTGATCCATGAAAGAATAGGAAATACTGGCGATCACCTGAAGTAAACTGATCTTATCTTCTACGCTAAGGCGTTGTCCGCCTCCCCGGTTTTCGCCAAACACACTTCCCGGATTAACAATGACAGCAATGTTACAGGTCTTCGGAAGGCTGTTGATCTTTACCATGAGATGATCGGTTCTTGCACTTAGCTTCCAGTGAATACTCTGTAACCGGTCGCCTTCCTGATATTCCCGGACATCAAAAATCTCCGATACATCAGACCCTCCCTGCGTGTTATCGTGCTCGTCTCCCTCTCCCATGAAATTCCGGAACTGATTGGAGACATTTACGATCACCGTATAATGGGCCGGATTTACTTCTACATAATTTATTTTCTTGATCTTTTTACTAAAATAAAAGATTCCTGCCCAATCATAGACCCGGACTTTTCTTAACTCAAACTCATATTTTCCCGGATATTCTACTTTATAAAGATAGGTTCCTTCATCCGGCAGCCAAATCTTTTCCTTCTTCCCGGTCAGATAATTGCAAACCAGAACCTGATACTTAATCTTTCCCGGTTTGATCCCTCCATCCAACGTATCTTCTGCATACACTTTTACACTCATTCCCTGGTCCATTAAAGTAAGCGGAATGAATAATCTTGCATCCACATTTCTGACAGAAAGGATTAGAAGAACCATGGAAAGCGTTAAGAATACCACCTCTCCGAATCCCAGAAGTGCTATGGGCCCGCTTCCATAGAAAATAGCGAGGAAAAAAGTTGCGGCAATCACAAGGAGTCCTCTTATCACACTTTTCATTATCCTTTTTCACCTCGTTATCTTCCATAGGACAGTGGTTGTCTTACATCTTTTAAAATCTCTTTCAATACCACTTCCTCTGTAAGATGGGCCACCCTGGCCTTGGTATTTAACACAATCCTATGCTTTGCAACATCCAGGAAAATCTGTTCCACGTCATCAGGAACCACGAAGCTTCTGCCATTTAAAAAGGCGTATGCTTTTGCCATTCTGGTGCATGCAATGGTTCCACGGGGACTCACGCCCAACTCTATGTAAGAATTTTCCCTTGTAGCCTGCACTAACTGCACGATGTACTTATAAACATTGTCATGAACAAAAATCTGCTCTGCCTCCTTTTGAAGTTCCAGTAACTCCTCCTGCTTCATAACCCCCATAACTTCATCGATTTCATGTTTTACACTTTTTCCTTTGGCAATCTCTGCCTCTGCATTCGCATCAGGGTATCCGACAGACAAACTAATGATAAAACGATCCAACTGGGATTCCGGCAAAAACTGTGTTCCTGCACTTCCCTTTGGGTTCTGGGTTGCGATCACCGTAAAGGGTTCCGGAACCTTGTGGGTTACTCCGTCAATGGTAACTCCCCCTTCTTCCATGACCTCCAGAAGCGCCGACTGGGTTTTGGGACTGGTTCTGTTGATCTCATCTGCCAAAAGCAGATTACACATCACAACTCCGGGGTGATAGGTAAACTCCCCGCTGTCCTTGTTATACATATTAAAGCCTAAAATATCCGCAGGCATCACATCCGGTGTAAACTGGATCCTGTGATTATTAAGATTCATGGCTTTGGAAAAAGCAACGGCGATGGTTGTTTTTCCGACTCCGGGCACATCCTCGATCAGGATATGTCCTCCCGCCACGATCGCCGCTAAAACCTTCATGATGCAATCGTCTTTTCCCTTTACAACCTTTCGAACTTCATTTAATACAACTTCACTGTTCCACATTATTTAACCCCCCATAAACTTTTTGTTCCTTCACTCACTTACTTCGCCGCTCGCCGAATGTGCAAGCACGTTTCTTTAGCTTGCGCTCATTATATCGTGAGCACAGCTCACTCACTAATTTCGCCGCTCGCCGAATGTGCAAGCACGTTTCTTTAGCTT
>JBJEKY010000008.1:0-2392 GCA_051878875.1 Lachnospiraceae bacterium
CCAAATATTTCTCAAGTAAAACCAGATCTATCCCCGAAATTCCGTTAAAATCAGTTTTTACAATACCAATTTCAGTGTATCCTAGTTTTTTATACATCGCGCGCGCCACCGTGTTTCTGGCATTGGTATCAAGTCGAAGTTCAACACAGTCATTGTCCAATGCATAGTTTTCATAATATTCAACAAATGCGCTTCCATATCCTCTGCCTGCACTATCCGGAGAAATCACTAGAGTGTGTAACACACACACCTGGCTGTCTGCCACATCATGGTTCCATCGGCCTTCACTATATGAATCTACCTGCGTTTTATTTATTATGGCAGTCCCATATATTTTTCCGACATCTTCTAATACAAATAAATCATCTCTTGTAAGTGCCATTTGCGCTGTGGCACGCACCGGATACACATCCCGAATCCAGCCTATGGTCTGCTTCCCTTTTTCCTCTGCCGTATGGATATCATCATACAGCTTTTCAATTGCGTCAATATCATTAATCGTTGCTTTTCTAATGTTCATTTTTCTCTCCAACTTTTAATCCACCAGGTTACTGTAATACTCCGTCTTTCCGGCCAGCACATCATCATAAAACTGCTGCTTCCAGTCAATATAATCGATGCTTTCCTGAATTGCTTTTTGCCGTGCAAGCAGATCTTGTCGCTTTTCTTCAAGGATCTGCTTCCGCCGTGGGATAGAGGACTCGCCCACTATGCACAGCTCTATATACTCTTTCATCTCCGCGATCCCCATACCGCAATTTTTCAGGCATTGCAGGCTTTTAATCCAGGCAATGTCTTTCTCGCTAAAAATGCGCCGGTTATTCTCATCCCGCTTCACATTGGGCACCAACCCCTGATTGCAGTAAAATTTCAGCGTTTCATAAGATAATCCTGTCTGCTCACAGGCCTGTTTCATGGTAAACATCAAAATTCCTCCAAAAAGTTCTTGACCGGTAGTTACTACCGCTTGCTACACTACAAGGGTATCATAGTTTGTAAGTTGTTTCAAGGAGGGATTTTCATGGATTATGTTACATTGAGTAACGGTGTAAAAATGCCCCAGTTAGGCTACGGTGTCTATCAGGTGACACAGGAAGAATGTGAAGAGTGCGTTTTGAACGCTTTAAAGGCAGGCTATCGTCTTATCGATACCGCCCAGTCTTATTTTAACGAAGAGGCAGTGGGCTCCGCCATCCGAAAAAGCGGTATCCCCAGAGAAGAGATTTTCCTGACCACCAAGGTCTGGATCGAGCATTATGGATACGAAGAGTGCAAGGCATCCATTGAGGAATCCATGCGCAAGCTACAGACCGATTATCTGGATCTTTTGCTTTTGCATCAGCCTTTTGCTGATTATTACGGAGCCTGGAGAGCTTTGGAAGAGTACTATGAAGCGGGAAAGATCCGCGCCATCGGTATCTCGAATTTCTATCCCGACAGAATGGTAGATATGGCCACTTTTGCACGGATCAAACCTATGGTCAATCAGATCGAGATCCACCCTCATCATCAGCAGAACGTGGCAAAACAGTGGAATGAAAAATACGGCATCCAGTTAGAGGCCTGGGCTCCTTTCGGAGAGGGCAGGGGCAATATGTTTGAAGAGCCGGTTTTAAACGCCATTGGAGAAAAATACGGAAAAAGCGCCGCACAGGTCATCTTACGCTGGCATCTGCAACGGGGTATTGTAGTGATTCCAAAATCTACCCATTATGAGCGTATGGTGGAAAATTTTGATGTATTTGATTTTGCACTTTCGGATGAAGAGATGGCTCAGATCGCGACTTTGGACAAAGAGCAGAGCTCCTTCTTCTCCCATTATGACCCCGCCATGGTAGAATGGTTCGGACAGATGGTGGAAGAACGGAAAAAACAACAGGATTGCACCAAGGAAAAGAAGGGGTGGTAGAACTTTCTTGACAAATTTCATATACACGGGTATTCTATAATTACTTTTTGGCCGACGAGGCCACTCTGATAAATCAGAGCAGGGTACGGTAGCTCCGTACCCTTTTATTTTTCTCTGGTAAAAATCCGTATCTCCCCATCAAAGTTCAGTTCAATCCTCTGCTCATCGTAACTAATAAGTAAAATTCTGGTTACCATATCCTCCGTGGTTTCCGAACAGTTCAATACTATGGTCTTGGTGGCATCGTCATAGGTATATCCCTCGCAAAGATCCGCGTCGTTCACCGGTTCCCCACAGGCGCAATAATAGCTGAAGCTTCCATCGGAACCGAAGGTAAGATACTCCGTATCCGCCTCGGTCTGACGGACCCAGGTGATATCGGTAAATCCATATTCGCTGTAATCGGTTGCCTGTTTCTTTTCGCCGCATCCCATAAGCAGCAGGCAGGATAACACCGCCAACAGTCCAAATGTTTTCCAGGTA
>JBJEKY010000008.1:2492-4906 GCA_051878875.1 Lachnospiraceae bacterium
ATTTTACTGCTTTTCTTATCATATGTCCCTTAACTTTTCTTGCCGGTCTGGTGGATTCCATTGGCGGCGGCGGAGGACTCATTTCCCTTCCGGCATTTTTGCTGGCGGGGCTTTCTCCCCACTATGCCATTGCTACCAACAAACTTTCTTCCACCATTGGTACTACGGTATCTACAGCAAGGTACTGCAAAAACGGCTATTTTAACAAAACTATCACCCTGCCCAGTATCGGCCTGGCATTGCTGGGATCTTTTCTGGGTGCACGACTGGTGTTACTCACCAGTGACCTTCTGCTAAAAAAGCTGATGCTCATTGTTCTGCCCATCGTTGCAGTGATTGTGCTTTTGGACAAAAAAGAGCCGGAATTTGACAACTCCTTCCCGGCTGCCAAGCGTATGCTCATTGTATGCATCAGCGCTTTTCTCATTGGCATTTACGATGGTTTCTATGGTCCGGGCACCGGCACATTTCTGCTGCTTTGTTTAACCCGTATCGCCCGCATGGACATCCGTACTGCTTCCGGTAACGTGAAGCTGATCAACCTGTCTTCTAATGTGGCCGCCCTGACCACTTTTCTTTTCAGTGGCTATGTTAACGTGATATATGGAATTGCCGGAGGACTGTTTTGTCTTGCCGGTCATTACATCGGCTCCGGTCTGGTAATGAAAACCGGTAGCAAACTGGTACGGCCAGTGATTGTTTTGGTGCTGGTCCTATTGTTTGTGAAGATCATTTCAGGGATTTAGCCTTGCTGCAAAAAAATTCAAAAGGTCATTGACATTTTCACCTGTCTTTAGTAAAATAACCTCGCTTGCTCGGAGGGCAAATCATTCGTTGGAAATGATAAGCTGGATAAGGCAACAGACTGAAACGTCTGTACTTATCCGGCTTTTTTGATTATTTGAAGATAAAGGAGACTAACATTTATGGAACAAACACAATCTTTTACACAGGGAAAAATCTTTTCACCCCTGATCCGTTTCGCGGTGCCTGTGCTTTTTGCATTATTCTTACAGACCATGTACGGTGCCGTGGATCTGCTGATCGTGGGACAATTTGGTGGAGCATCCGCCGAAGTCTATGTATCCGCCGTATCCACCGGTAGTCAGGTTATGCAAACCCTGACGGTGATCATCACCGGTCTGGCCATGGGCTTAACCGTATTCGTAGCACGAGAGATCGGAGCCGGAATGCGGGCGAAAGCTGGAAAGATCATCGGAAGCGGTATCTGCCTGTTTGCCGGCATGGCTCTGGTGGTTTCCATACTCATGGTGTGGACCGCTCCCGCGCTGGCCTCCATGATGCAGGCTCCCGAAGAGGCCCTAAGTCAGACCATTTCCTATATCGTGATCTGTTCTGTGGGCGCGGTCTTTATTGTAGCCTATAACTTAGTGGGTAGCATTTTCCGAGGCATCGGGGATTCCAAAATGCCTCTGCTCACCGTTGCCATCGCCTGTGTTTTCAATATCGCGGGAGACTTACTTCTGGTGGCCGTTTTTCAACTGGGAGCATCCGGTGCGGCTATTGCCACCGTTGCCGCTCAGGCCATCAGTGTACTGATCTCTCTGTTGATCATCCGGAAGCGAAAGTTGCCCTTTGATTTTACTGTTAAAGATATCCGCCCCAACAAAACCTATATCGGGCAGATCTTAAAACTGGGTATTCCCATTGCATGCCAGGACTTTCTGGTAAGTATCTCTTTCCTGGTGATCATGGCTATTGTCAACTCTCTGGGACTGACTGCCTCGGCAGGTGTGGGCGTAGCGGAAAAGCTGTGCGGTTTTCTCATGTTGGTACCCTCTGCTTATATGCAGTCCATGTCTGCTTTTGTGGCCCAAAACATGGGTGCCGGCAAACCGGATCGGGCCAGGAAAGCGTTGCTTTACGGTATTGCTTCGTCTCTTGCCGTAAGTATTGTGATGTTCTATTTTACCTTCTTCCACGGAAATCTGCTGGCAGGGGTTTTTGCCAAAGATACCCGGATCATCCTGGCAGCGGCAGACTACTTAAAAGCCTATGCCATCGACTGCCTGCTGACATCCTTTTTGTTTTGCTTTATTGGATATTTCAACGGATGCAGCCGGACTACTTTTGTCATGCTACAGGGAATCATGGGTGCCTTCGGTGTCAGGATCCCGGTTTCCTGGTTCATGAGCAGGCAGGCTGAAGTAACGCTTTTTCACATCGGATTGGCCACGCCGGCCTCCTCGGTGGTGCAGATTGTGCTGTGCGGAGTCTATTTTATCATATTGACCCGGAAACAAAAAAGAGGAGAGCTGTATCCGTAAACGATATCATTTTGAACTCGGCGCAGGGCTGGAGAATTTCCGGTGGGATACCGGGTTTTTAACGAGATTTCTGTAAAGGCTACATAGCGAGAAATTCACTTGGCAGGTGGATTTTTCGCTATTTTT
>JBJEKY010000009.1:0-4906 GCA_051878875.1 Lachnospiraceae bacterium
TTTTCATCTCACGGAAGAAGAGGCAAAAGTCCACTTTGAAAGGTATGCTGACAAATAAGGTGAAGGCATAGAACAGCTAAAATAGATTACCTGAATCCTTTCCCTGCGCGAAAGATCTAATTTATAATCAAAAAATCGCTATTTTCTCCCTTAAAAAAGTCTAAAATAAGAAACATAGCGATTTTTCCGTCACCTGCCGCGCGCATCTTGGTAACACTTATTAGCTTAACTTGGTAGTCCACTTCGTACAATCCCAGATATCCGTGGCAAAGCCTTCGTAAAAATCCAGTTCATGGCACACCATAAGGATACTGCCCTTGTATTCCGTCAGAGCCCGTTTCAATTCTTCCTTGGCATCCACGTCCAGGTGGTTGGTGGGCTCGTCCAGTAACAAAATGTTACTGGGGCGGTTGATGAGCTTACACAGGCGCACCTTCGCCTGCTCTCCTCCGCTTAATACCCGCACCAGGCTTTCGATATGTTTGGTGGTAAGCCCGCATTTTGCCAAAGCAGAGCGGACCTCATACTGGGTCAGGGAAGGAAATTCCTTCCAGATTTCTTCAATACAGGTAGTTTCCACATTCTGGTCCATCTCCTGTTCAAAATAGCCAATGCTTAAGTAATCTCCCAACTCTACCTCACCGCTAAGCGGCGGTATGAGACCCAGGATACTTTTTAACAGCGTAGTTTTTCCGATTCCGTTGGCACCGGTGAGCACGATCTTGGCTCCTCGCTCCATAGAAAGATCCAACGGCGAGGACAGGGGGTCATCATATCCGATCACCAACTGTTTTGTGGTAAAAATGTACCGCCCCGGTGCACGGTCAGTCTGAAAATGAAATTCCGGCTTAGGACGTTCCGCCATCAATTCAATTTTTTCCATTTTATCCAGCTTTTTCTGCCTGGACATGGCCATGTTCCGTGTGGCTACCCGGGCTTTATTTCGGGCTACAAAATCCTTAAGATCCGCAATCTCTTTCTGCTGCTTGTTATAAGCTGCCTCCAGCTGCGCTTTTTTCATCTCATAGACTTCCATGAATTTATCGTAATCGCCTACGTATCTGTCTAACCGCTTATTCTCCATGTGATAAATAAGATTTACCACGCTATTTAAAAATGGTACATCATGAGAGATTAATATAAACGCGTTTTCGTAGTCGTTCAAATACCGTTTCAGCCATTCGATATGCTCCACATCCAGATAGTTGGTAGGCTCGTCCAACAAAAGGATATCCGGTTTTTCCAGTAGCAGCTTGCCCATAAGTACCTTGGTACGCTGTCCACCGGAAAGATCCGTCACGTCTTTATCAAGCCCCAGATCCAACAATCCCAGGGCTCTGGCCACCTCTTCCACTTTCGCATCGATCATATAAAAATCATGCATGGTGAGCATGTCCTGAATGGTTCCCAGCTCTTCCATGGCAGCATCCATCTCCGCCGGAGGCAGTTCCCCTAAGGTATCGCAGATTTCATTCATTTTTTCTTCCATCTCATAGAGAAAATCAAAGGCTGAAGCCAGCACACTTCCTATGGTCATGCCTTTTTCCAGTACGGTGTGCTGGTCCAGATATCCTACCCTGACGTTTTTCGACCAGGTAATGGTTCCTTCGTCCGGCATCAGTTTGCCGGTAATGATATTCATAAAGGTGGATTTCCCTTCTCCGTTGGCACCCACCAGACCTATATGTTCACCCTTCAGCAACCGGAATGACACATCCTCAAAAATCGCACGGTCTCCGAATCCATGGGTTAAGTGTTCTACATTTAATATACTCATTGGTATCCTCCCGGTATTTTGCTTCTTTGGGCATTTCCTGCCCATCGCGCATAATGCATTCCCAGTATAACATCATTCCAGACGTTGCCGCAAGAACTTTAAGATCCTCTTTTCCATCCGGGACACAGATACCTGAGTCATATTCAGTTTTTCTGCCACCTGACTCTGGGTCATGTCCTTAAAATACCGCATGATGATGAGCTGCTTTTCTTTTTCCTCCAGCTGTTCAATCCCCATCTCCAGGAATATCGAAGTAAATATTTCCTCATTTTCATCTTTTTCGCTCTTTAACTGGTCAATCATGTAGTTCTCTTCTTCCACATTGGGAGACACAGGCCGATAGATGGATTCCACCTCGCAGTCTGCCTCCATGGCCAACACCACATCCTCACAACTTAGATGAAGCTGCCCCGCTATCTCCCGGATATGCGGTTCCCTACCCAGTTCCTGGCTAAGCATCTCCCGGCATCGGGCGATTTTGTACCCGTTTTCCTTGATATTCCGGGACACCTTGATCATCCCGTCATCCCGCAAAAACCGCTTGATCTCTCCGATGATCATGGGCACTGCATAGGTGGAAAACGCCACCCCATATGACACATCAAACCGTTTTATGGCTTTGATGAGTCCGATCATTCCGATTTGCAGCAGATCTTCCGTTTCACATCCCCGGTTGAAAAAGCGCTTGGCAGCGGAATACACAAGTCCGGTATTGTCGGAAACCAACTGGCGCAAAGCCTCTTCTTCTCCCTGCTGTGCTCTTAAGATCTGCTCTTCCCAAGCCACCCCCTACTCCCGGGCAGCTGCCGGATTCATTTTCTTTCTCATTTGTACTCTGGTTCCTTTTCCCACGGTGGACTCTACCTCCACCTCATCCATAAAGGCTTCCATAAAAGTAAATCCCATTCCGGAGCGTTCCTGCTCCGGTTTGGTAGTAAACAATGGCTGAATGGCCCGTTTTACATCCGGGATCCCCACACCCCGATCCTCAACTTCGATACTCACCACACCATTTTCTTTTTCCATGGTCAGGATAATGGTACCCTCTTTGTTTTCATATCCATGGATAATACAGTTGGTCACCGCCTCACATACTGCTGTTTTGACATCCTCCATTTCCTCCACGGTGGGATTAAAAGGCACCAAAAATGCCCCCGCAATGACTCTTGCCAAACTTTCGTTCTCCGAAATAGCATCTAATTCCACCCGTATCCTGTTCTTTCCTTCCATCATCTTGATCCCTCCCTGCAAGATTCTTCCTCCTGTCTGCTTATATAGATCACCTCCGTAAGCCCCGCCATCCGTAAGATCCTATATACCTGGCCGGACACATGGGTAGCCATAACCCTTCCCTGTTTCTGACGCATTCGTTTTACCCGTCCAATGATCACTCCAATCCCGGAGCTGTCCATAAACTGTGTCTGGGAAAAGTCAAAATCCACCTGTCTTATTTGTCTCTGCTCTATGATCATCTCTGACTCCATCCGGATCTTCTCGGCTACATGATGATCCAGTTCCTGTGGTACGAGGATCCGCAGTGTTCCCTGTTCCACCTGATATCCTGCTTCCATAGTTGATTCCCCCTGCATAAGTATAAAAAAGACAACAGCTTTCGTACTACGCTGTTGTCTTTTGCAAATTCGTTGTTTTTTGTGCAATTTTACTGATTGGTCAGTTCTTCCAGATACTTCTTTGCATTGGCGGCTTTATAGGTATCCGGATACTTATCTACCACTTTCTGGTAAAGGACACTGGCCTTCTGGTTGTCTCCGTTTAAACGGTATGCCTGTGCACAATAGTACATGGCATCACCATTTCCGTACTCCTCGTCAGCCTTTAATATTTTTTCAAAAACTTCAATGGCATCTTCATACAATGCCTGATTGTAGTTTCCGCTGGCCTCCCGATACAGGATGTTCAGATACTTCTCATTGATCTGGCTCTTCATCGTCCTGAATGTCTTTTTGTAGGCTTTGTCCACATCTTTCTCATCGATCTTGGCGATGGCCTCTCCTGCCGTCTCATAGTCTCCGTCATTGTAAGCCACATAAGCTTCTAGCAGATCCTTGTAGAAGGACATGGCATTTACGGTTTCGCTGCTGCTGTTCTCCATCTCTTCAATCTGCTTAGTCAGTTCGTCTACCTGTGTCTGATACGACTTTATGGTTACATTCTTCGTGGAGATCGTATTATTTGCTTCCACTAATTTGGCCGCACTTTCTGCAGTGGCCTGCCGTTTTACTCCCGGTACAACCAGGAAAAAAGAGATCAGGAAACCAACCACCAATCCAAACACGATATTTACAATGGTTCCGATGGTGGCATTATCTTTAAAGTATGCCGGCCGGATGATGGTAGCATTTCCACTGGTATACTCCACGCTGTCTTCGGCCACATTCTTCCGTTTTTTCTTTCCTTCCGAATGAAGGTGCTCATTGGCTTCTTTTAAATACCGGAGCACCGTAGTATTGTTGGCATCCACTTTTCCCGCCTTACGCAATACGTCCTTTGCCTGTGCATACTCTTCCATATGGAGATATATAAGGGCAAGTAACAAGTGCGCCCGGACAAATTTCGGATTCGTGGAGATCACTTTTTTCAACTGGATCACCGCCAGATCTTCGCTGCCGTTATTGGCATACTCCAACGCCTGATTATATTTCTTGATACACACATTCAGCTTGCCTGTCCTTGACAGTTCCGGCTGAATGTCCTTGATATATTTGGACGCGGGATTCTCTTCCGCCTTCAGATTCTCACTGATGACCCATTCCCGCAGCGCCATCACACTTTCACCTACTTCGTAATAACAAAGTCCCAAAAGATTTCTGGCTTCAATATTATTTTTATAATAATGCAGGCTCTTCTTCAGATTTTCGATGGCAGATGACATATTATGCACCTGAGCGCATTCTAATCCCTGGTTATAATACCAGTTAGAGAGCTGCACGATTTTCTGATATGAATTCATGTACTACCTCTCTACCTTACCTGTTTTCTTGCTTCCTTTATCATTTCCTGCAAAATATCTGTCATGTCATCCAGATCATGATTATAAATGGCCTCTTCCGCCTGTTCCACTTCCAGGCTGGGCTTAAATTTCTTTAATTCTTCTTCAAAATTAATCAT
>JBJEKY010000010.1:0-4896 GCA_051878875.1 Lachnospiraceae bacterium
GTGTAAGCGGTGTGGGACGTTACGGCCCGGACGCTTTTATATTAAAAAGAGTAAAATAGAAGAAAGAATTTGCCGGAATTGCCGGAGAGACAGGCTGTTGCTTTAACAATTGACGGATTGTTAGGGCAACAGTTTTTTTGATAAGCAGTCCCTTGCAGCCTTTTGGTGTGCGACAATTTTGCAGCTTGGTATCATATTGACTGAATTTGCGGTTCGCGGTATAGTTACAATGATAGGTGTGAGTGGTAATTCACGTGAGGAGGAAACGATCGTGTATGTGATAGCGTATGATTTTGGAACCACAGGGGTGAAAAGCTGCCTTATGGATATCGGGCAAGGTGTAAAACTGGTGGCAGGAGAGTACCAGGGATATGAATTGTACATATTGGAAAATGGCGGTGCCGAGCAGGATACAGAGCAGTGGTGGGATGCCATGTGTAAGACCACCGGTCGCCTGCTACAGAAAACAGGGGTGGATCCAAAAGAAATCACTGGTATCTCTTTTTGTTCCCAGATGCAGGGGCTGGTACTGGTAGATAAGGAGAAAAAGGCACTCCGTCGTGCCATGAGTTACATGGATCAGCGTGCCGGGGAAGATATGCGCACCTGTCAGGCACACGGGCTGACTATTGCAGGGGTCAATGCAATCATGTTAGCAAAAAGCATGATAGCTACCCATGCGGCCTCCACCAGTGTGAAAGACCCTTTATGGAAATATAAGTGGGTGCAGAATCACGAGCCGGAAATCTTTGCAAGGATTCACAAATGGTTGGATGTGAAAGAATATCTGATCTGCCGGTGTACCGGGGAATGTGTAATGACACCGGATTCGGCCTATACCACATTTTTGTACGACACCCGGAAAAGTCAGTGGAGCAAAGATCTGTGCAGGATGTACGGTGTAAAGTATGAACACCTTCCCAGAATCGTGAAATGTACAGAGGTGGCAGGTCTGCTTACCAAAGAAGCGGCGGCGCAGTTGGGGCTGGCGTCACAAACTCCGGTGTATGGCGGAGGCGGCGATGCTACATTGATCGGGATCGGAGCCGGAAGCACCGGACTTAATGATACCCACATCTATTCCGGAACCTCAGGCTGGGTGGGAACCGTTATCGACCGTCAGAAGGTGGATATCGTTTCCATGATCGCGGGGATCGTAGGGGCCCAACCCGGAAAATACAACTACTTTGCAGAGATGGAAACTGCCGGAAAATGTTTTGAATGGGTGAAGGAACACTTGGTATGTGACGAGATCGATGCCTATCTTAGTAAAGTGGATGTGGCAGAGAGCAAAGAGACCCAATACGAAAGTCTGTATGACTATATGTCCGAAGTGGTAGGACAGGTGGAACCGGGATGCGCAGGTGTGATCTTTACGCCCTGGCTTCACGGAAACCGTTGTCCCTTTGAAGACCCTGCGGCAGCAGGTATGTTTTTTAATATCGGGATCAATACCAGAAAGCGGGAAATGATCCGTGCGGTACTGGAAGGCATCTGCTATCACTTGCGGTGGATGCTGGAATGCGAGGAAAAGAAGATAAAAACCTCGCAGGTTATCCGCTTCGTAGGAGGAGGTGCCCTGTCTAATGTTACATCCCAGATGCTGGCAGACATTACGGGACACACCATTGAGACAGTGGAGTACACCAAGGATGTGGGAGCTATCGGAGCGGCACTGCTTGTGGCAGTGGGAAGCGGGAAGATCAAGGATCTGGATAGTGCCAAACAGATGATCCCGGTAAAAGCGCGGTTTGAACCCAATCCGGCAAACCGGGCAGTGTACGACAGAAACTATGCGGTATTCAAGGACCTATACCGCTTTAATAAAAAGAATTTCAGTCGATTGAACAAAAGATAGGAGGAGGGAAGCCCATGCAGGAACAAGAAGCCAGAAGCCAGGTAGTGTTGGCAGGCAGACAGCTTTTGGAACAGGGATTGGTGGCCCGCACCTGGGGAAACGTCAGTTGTAAAGTGGATGAGCGGTATATGATCATTACTCCCAGCGGACTTAGCTACCAGCAGACCGGGGAAGAAGATCTGGTGTTGTATGACCGGATAAATGGCCACTGGGAAGGGCATCGGAAACCCTCCAGTGAAAAAAAGATCCATGCCTGTGCATATGAACTTTTACCGGATACCGGGTTCGTGATCCATACCCATCAGACCTACGCTTCCGCATTGGGACTTTCGGGAGCTGTGAGTATGGACATTACGGAGAAGGAAAAGGAACGTCTCGGGGGCATTGCAGTGGCAGCCTACGGACTGCCGGGAACGAAGAAACTGCAAAAAGCGGTAGCGGAGGCTATGAAGACCGGGGCGCATACCATTTTCTTAATTCATCACGGAGTGGTGATCTGCGGTAGCGATAAAACGGATGCTTATGAAAAGGCTGCACTACTGGAAGAAATCTGCAAGAGGAACTGTTGCGGACAGGGGGCGGAAGCTGTTATTCATCAGGAAAAAACGCTCCGAAAAGTGCAGGAGCAACTGGCAGGTTCCGGCCTGGACTATGAGATCGTTCAAACCATGCCGGTACAGCAGATCGCGAAAACGGGACCGCTGATCGCCCAGTTAGATGACATGGCTCAGATGATGGGACGGAAGGTGCCGGTGGTGTCAGAAAAGGATGTTTTAAATGCATTGCAAAAGTACCCGGCTGTGCTTATCCCCGGTGTTGGAGCCGTGGTATGCGGGCAGGATACGGAAGATACACGGGCCCTTGCCCTGTTAATGGAAAAATCCTGTATCTGTGCATTACATACCCGGGCAAAAGGAGCAAAGAAGTCTCTTGGCCGTTTAGATTGTACGCTGATGCACCTGATATATCAAAAGAAATATTCCAAAAAGAAAAACCGTTAGGAGGAACTCTATGACCAAAAAAGACGAAGTGATCAGAATCCTGAAATTTGCCTTATTTTCCGCATCAGCAGGCATCATTGAACTTATCGCTTTTTCCCTGCTCAATGAGTTGACCGGCTTTAGTTACTGGCCGTGTTACCTGATCGCACTGGTGCTTAGTGTACTGTGGAATTTTACCTTAAACCGGAAGTTCACCTTCAAAAGTGCCAATAATGTGCCCAAAGCCATGGCTCAGGTGGCCCTGTTTTACTGCATTTTTACGCCCGTGACCACGGTGCTAGGTAACTACCTGGCGGAAACGCTTTTGTGGAATGAATATCTGGTGACCGGTATCAATATGGCACTGAACCTGTCCACGGAATATGTATATGATCGTTTCGTGGTGTTTAAAGATACCATTAACACCAGCGAGCGTGCCCAATAATAAGTTGAGATTGACATAGAGAGGAGAAATAACGATGGATAATTGCGGAATCAGCAGATGGGATGATCCAAATGAGATCAACGCCCGTTTAAAAAATTTAACCTCCCAGGAGATCTGGGAAGTGACCGATGACTATTACAATGACGTGATCTTAAAATATTACGATGAGAAATGTACGCAGTCCAGGGCAGTATATGAGGAATCCCAGAAGTATATCCCGGGTGGCGTGCAACACAATCTGGCATTTAACAAACCGTTCCCTATGTGTATGGCAAAGGCAGAGGGTGCTTATCTGTATGATAAAGACGGAAATAAATACATTGATTTTCTTCAGGCAGGAGGACCGACCATTCTGGGAAGTAACTACCCTGTTATCCGGGAAAAAGTCATAGAACTGCTGAATCAGTGCGGCCCTGTCACGGGTTTGCTGCATGAATCGGAAATGCTCATTGCCAAAGAGATCAACAAACATATGCCGAATGTGGAGATGTTCCGTATGCTGGGATCCGGTACGGAATCCGTAATGGCAGCTCTGCGTATTGCCAGGATCGCCACGGGCAAAAAGCATGTCATCAAGATCGGCGGTGCTTACCACGGTTGGTCGGATCAGATGGTATATGGCTTGAAGATCCCCGGAAGCAGAGGATTGCTGGAATCCCACGGAATCCCGGGAAGCGCCTACAAACTGACGGATGAGGTGCGCCCCAATGATCTGAATATGCTGGAAAAAATGTTAAAACGTAACAAGCTTCGCGGAGGTACAGCAGCCGTGATCTTAGAGCCGGTGGGCCCTGAGAGCGGAACCCGTCCGGTGGCAAAAGATTATAACAAAGGCGTTCGGGAACTGTGTGACCGGTATGGAGCCCTGCTTATTTTCGACGAGGTGGTAACGGGCTTTCGTGTGGCGTTATCCGGAGCACAGGGATATTTCGACGTTGTGCCGGATCTTACGGTGTTCGGTAAAATTGTGGCAGGAGGTTATCCTGCAGCCGGTGGTGTGGGCGGCAAAAAGGAATACGCCCAGTTAATGGCGGCAGGCCTTGCAACCGGAAAACATCGTGCTTACGTAGGAGGCACGTTGTCAGCTAATCCGTTGTCCTGCCTGGCAGGCTATACAGCAATTAAAGAGATCGAGCGTACCAATGCCTGTGAAGTGGCAGGAAAAATGGGAGACCGTTTGTGCGATGGATTAAAAGAACTGATTGACCGCTACGGTCTGCCTTTTGTGGCATACAATCAGGGATCAATTGTTCATCTGGAGTGTACCGGTGCCATGAGCTTTGATTTTTCCTCCATGTCTTTTGTAAAATCCGCTGTTGGATTGCTGAAACATAAGGACATGATGTATGTGCGGAAGGATTCTATGGAAAAAATGGGAGCAGCCTATATGGCCAATGGTATTGTTACCCTGGCGGGAAGCCGTATGTATACCTCATTGGCTGATACACCACAGATCATAGACGAAGCTTTAAACCGGTTTGAGGAGGTCTTTAAGCACGTGGCAAAAACCGAAAAAGGATTAGTGAAATAAAACAGGCCGGATATGGGTTGACAAAGACAGGTCTAATGCGTTAGACTTACATAAGATGACAAGAACAGCTAATTTTCATGGA
>JBJEKY010000011.1:0-3104 GCA_051878875.1 Lachnospiraceae bacterium
AGCTTTCTCTAAAATGTAATCTCCATACGCCTTTGCCATTTTAAAATTCCTCCTCACTAAGCATTTGTATGATCAGGTTTATTCTACCATTTTTTGTCCGGTTCGTCTATAGATTGCCAGAATTGTAACAAGCATTGCTCCATTTAATGCCTGAGGATTATTCACCAGTGCCTGGAAGGCATAGCCCAGGATCGCCAGACCGCAGGCCGTATGAAGATCAGCGGTAAAAAGTGCTTTACCGGCTGCGCTTTTTGCATAGGAGCCCTCTCTTGCATGGTCCGTGCTACCCTTACCGGTTTTACGCCTGACTCTGTCTGCAAATGCACTAACATAGATTCCCACATAAGACAACATACCAAATAATCCGGTAGTCACCAGATATTCCAGATATTCGTTATGGGCATTTCGAACCCAGTCACTGCCGGTCTGGGCAAGATAATAAAATCCAAAACAGTTGGTTCCGCCGCCGAACAATTTATTGACCAGAGGCATGGAAGTAAAAGCCTGCACCGCAACTCTCCATGTTCTTCCCCGGTTAGTTCCCCAGGAATCATCGAAGCTTTGCACCTGTGAAACCACCAATCCCACTGCCAGAATCGTCACCAGCAACAGATAGATCCTCTTCATCCATACCGCCATCTTACAGAAACGATCTTCTTTCAGCAGGGTCAGTCCAAGATATAAAATCATGCAAAGCACCATTGCACTGCCCCATACCACAGGACGGATCACAATAGGGTTAAGCCCGTCTAAGTCCACCAACGTGAAAAAAAAGCTTCCCACACCAACCGCCGCAATGCCTGCCAGGATCACCATGAGATTGATCAGGGCATTCCGGATCTTTTCATATTCTGCGAGGCTCAGATAAACATAGGCTGCCAGCACGGCCCCCACGCCAAGGTAAACTCCCTGGCTATTGATGGTGATGCAGGTCATAGATGCCAGAAACAGCAGTATGCGGCATAGTATTTTTTCCCATAACGGTTGTTCCTTTCCGGTTCCCATGAGAAAAAAAGGAACCATCATCGTCACATATCCCACATACCAGTTGGTATTTCCGACAGTCCCCACATAGCGCACGTAGTCTTTTGCTGCCAGATTCTGATGCAATGAAAAAGGGTCAAGCCAAAATCCATTGGCGATCACCAGCAGGAACTGTAATCCGGCTGCGATCCCGATAAGTAAAAACAACCGGCGGTCAGGCTGCATACTCCTTGACACAAAGAAATACACCAGTCCCATCATGACTACCCACAACGTTCCCACACTCCAGCCATAGCTTCCCCAAAATGCCTCCGTGGGGTGTTGTGTAACCAGATTTGACAATATCGCCGCCAGCATAAAACCAAACACTGCCACATCCATTGGATGCAGATCCTTTATTAAGAGCATCCGGTTTTCTTTTGCGGATTGTTCCATCAGATACAGTACCGCACCAAAAAAAGACACCGCCAGAAAGATCAGCGCTGCCATATCGCAAAACATTGCCTTTGCTTCCAGTAAATTGAAATAATAATCATCAATATAAAAAACGCCTACTGCAAAAATCGTGATCACCCACATGGTTGATGCACTTTGCAGAATGGACCGCATTTTTTCCTTCATGGTCTGTTGCTCTCCTTTTTCAGGTGGTTTTGCCAAACTTTTCCTGTCTTTTATCATACAAAAAAGGTCTGTCCTAAGGATCTCTTAAGGCAGACCTTATCTCTCTATGCTATTGCAAGGCTTCTTTTCTTTGTATACAGATTAAATAATGTTGTAATCTGATGCAGGATAAATTCATAATCCGTTTCCATGGACTCACTTAACTCATTACGCTTAAGATATTCTTCGTGGCTTAAGCCCATTTTTTTCCAAAACTCGATCGCCTGCATATCCTCCTGGACTACAAATGCCCCACGTTCCGCAAGCCTCTGGCGGAATAACTGGTGAAGCCGGGTCTCATAACCTCTGTGATCCATACAGAATCCTGCAACTCCATCTCTGTTATGAGGCGCAGTAAAATAATCTGCCACATGGTGGCTCATGCATCCTAAACGGAAACAATCCGCATAACGGTTGTGCTTTCCTGATATTACTTTTACCATACGCTTCTTGGTTTTATAATGGGTCACATTAAACTTATGTGGACGGATCACACACAATGGGGAACAATCCGGAAAAATGGATCCAAAACAGAATAACAATGCTTCTACTCTTCCAAGATCATTCGGGTTATCTTTCAAGATCTGCCTGGATAAGGCATAATGTGTTCTTTTCTTCAATTGTCCTCCAATCGTACGAAAACTATCTGTTACAATTGGCATAAGCCTTTCTGCACACCACTATACGCTCCTGAAAATAAAAAGTCAATTGTAATTTTATGTATTTTTCATGAGAAAAAATCATGTTGGTAATCTCTATTTTGTTCTTTCCCATCATATACTCATATAAATCATTCTTGTTAGGAGAACACCTATGTATAACGGATACAGCTATCAACAGATCAATCTTTTAAACCGGATCCGGATGCTGTGGACGCAGCACGTATACTGGACGCGCTTTTTCATTCTAAGCACGGTGTACGATCTTCCGGATCTAACGGCCGTAACCAAGCGACTGTTGGAAAACCCCGGAGATTTTGCCCAGATGCTTACCCCTTTCTTCGGTCCCAGAATTGCCGGACAGTTCCAGAAACTGTTCACGCAGCACCTGACCATCGGTGGCGACCTGGTAAACGCCGCCAAGAACCAGGACCAGAAGCTGGCGGATGACCTTCGGAAAAAATGGTATCAGAATGCAGATGAAATCGCCGAGTTTCTTTCTTCCATCAATCATTTCTGGGACGAAGAAATGTGGCGTTCCATGATGTATAAACACCTGGATATGACGGAAAAGGAAGTTTCCCTCCGTCTGCAGGGTGCCTACACCCCGGATATCCATATGTTTGACCGCATTGAGCAGGAAGCCCTGCGCATGGCGGATTATATGTTTTCAGGAATTGTAAGTCAGCCGGTATAACATCTGTAAGAAAAAAGTTGGCGGCCCGGCGGGGCCGCCGCAGTTTTCCATTTTAGTACGTAGGATACTTGGGTGCACTACGGATCTATTTTCATTTTTCTTAT
>JBJEKY010000011.1:3204-4884 GCA_051878875.1 Lachnospiraceae bacterium
TTGGGTGCACTACGGATCTATTTTCATTTTTCTTATTTTAGTACGTAGGATACTTTGGTGCACTACGGATCTATTTTCATTTTTCTTATTTTAGTACGTAGGATACTTGGGTGCACTACGGATCTATTTTCATTTTTCTTATTTTAGTACGTAGGATACTTTTGGCGGCCCACTAATGTGGACCGCCCTAATATCTAACGATATTCATTTTCGTCTCTGAGGCATAAAAGTAAATACTTCCCTCATACTGCTGTTTTTCGCAAAGTCGAAAGAGGATTTCCCTCATAGGCTCCTGCACTTCAAAATAGCACCGCTGCCTTCTCCACGGAATTCCTTCCACATACTCCCGTTGTCCATTCATCAGGCAGCTAAGAAGTTCCTCGTAAGCCCTTGGATCCTTGCTCTGCAGGATTCCAAAATCACAGGTCATGTAGGCTGCCTTGTCTGCTTCTTTTGCAAACTGCTCCTTCAGTTTCTTTATCAAGACGACTTTATCTTTTGCTAAAAATGTTTTTCCTGACCAGTTCACAACCTCCCCGGAATCTTCCGTTACTTTTACCCTGCGAAAACTGGTGGACCCATAAGCATTCTGTTCTTTCACAAACCGGTACTGCTCTGTTTTCTTTCCCTTTCCTGGCTCCTCCAACAGGATTACACCGGTACTGACAAAATAATCCCATACAGCCTGCTGCACTTTTGCATAGGACATTGGAAAATCCAGTTCCCGGTGAATTTTGCTGACGCTTTCCCCCAGATCGGCCCTGTGTCGGATAGCTCCCATGCAGGCCACTTCATACGTGAAGTTTGAAAGTGCCTCCTGAAAATACTTCTGCTCTCCCATGTGATGCTCCCTAATCATATTACATTCCATCTATATCCCTGTTCCGTATGTAAGTCTAAGACAGTTTGGATGGATTGTCCAGTAAGTTTAAAGTCTTCTTGACAATCTTTTCTGATTTGTTATGATTATTGTGTAAGGTATTTCCTTATATGGGGTTTCACCTCCAAATAAGTGCAAACGATGTTGGTAGGCCATTCGCTCCCAAAAATGCGAATAAAATTGTTCGGGCAGGCAATTATGCTTGCCCGATTTTTTACATTACACACCCAAAAAAACAAAAAGCCTTACGAATCTTTCGATCCGTAAGGCTTTACTGCCGGCAATGGGACTTGAACCCATACGATGTTGCCATCGCCAGATTTTGAGTCTGGTGCGTCTGCCATTCCGCCACGCCGGCAAGCTGTTTTACAACCGAGTTCAATCATACCACATTCCAGTAAATATTTCAAGAAAAAATTTAATCTTACACACAAAATCTATTTAATCTTACACGCATAATTAAATCTTACACACGTTTTATCTTTTAAAAGTTTTCGATAAGCCGATATGCTTCATAGTAAATACTGTACCGGCCCGATGAGGTCAGATTAGACAGGCTTTCCTGCAAACGATTACTACCTGCAATGGCATCCACAATATCAGGGTTATACCTGGTTCCGGACTGAGCTTTCAATTCCTCCAAAAGCGTTTGAAAGTCCTTACCTGCGACATAATTACGTCCCAGGATATCCGTAGCTGCATCAGTACAATCCGCAATCGTTATGAGATCGATCAAAAACCGTTTGGGAGATTTGGTGTTATCAAAAGACATAGGATATCCGCTTTTTCCGTCATAGGTC
>JBJEKY010000012.1:0-4760 GCA_051878875.1 Lachnospiraceae bacterium
CTGCACGGGAACGTCTTAAGTCTCCCTTTCTCTGCGGTCCGTCCAGGGTCATCTGGTCACCGGTGTAAGCATGGATGGTGCACATGATTCCGGATTCGATAGGTGCATACTTATTTAATGCATCCGCCATCGGTGCAAGGCAGTTGGTAGTACAGCTTGCTGCGGAGATCACCGTATCTTCCGGTTTTAAAGTTTCATGGTTTACATTGTATACGATGGTAGGAAGATCATTTCCTGCCGGTGCGGAAATTACAACTTTACGTGCTCCTGCTTTGATATGAGCAGAAGCTTTTTCCTTAGAAGTGTAAAAACCGGTACACTCTAATACCACATCTACTCCAAGTTCGCCCCATGGACAATCAGCAGCATCTTTTTCTGCGTAAATGCGAATGGTTTTTCCATCTACCGTGATACTGTCCTCACCTGCGGATACCTTATCGGCCAGTTCATATCTTCCCTGAGAAGAATCGTACTTTAACAAGTGCGCCAACATGGTCGGACTGGTCAGATCGTTAATGGCAACGACCTCATATCCCTCTGCTCCAAACATCTGACGAAAAGCAAGACGTCCAATACGTCCAAATCCGTTAATTGCTACTTTCACTGACATCTTTTGTCCTCCTACTATAAAACTATATCCAATTCTGATACCTACTATACTCTTGAACAGGTACCTTTCTCTGGTCTCTCTCATTCTCCCTGCCCAAGGTTAAATGAATTATACCACACGTTTTGATATTTTTCTAGCAAAGATGTACAATTTCGCGAATCTTCAAGTATTTTCTTACAACTTTAATATTATGAACAAAACAAAGCTTGCTTTTTTGTGCATTATGCCTACATTCTGTTTCTACATAAAAAATACCCTGAGCGGATTGCACCGAAAAAAGTGCAATTTGCACTTTTTTCTCTACAAAATCACCCCGCCCAGGGCAACATAATCTTCTTTATAAAGTACAACAGCCTGTCCCTTGGTCACCGCACGGACCGGTTCTGCAAAGATCACATGGATCTTATCCTCCCCTGCTTTCTCCACCCTGCAGGGTACACCTTTATGTCCGTAGCGGATTTTTCCGACAAACGTCTCTTCCGGATCGATCCCGGAAACGCCCATGAAATTCACGTGATCCGCATACAACTCTGTGGAAAATACATCCTGCGCTTCTCCGATAACCACCTCGTTGGTCTCAGGGCGGATATCCGTTACAAACACCGGATGTCCCATGGACAGATTCAGGCCTTTTCGCTGTCCGATAGTGTAATGGATAATTCCTTTATGCTGTCCTAATACGTTTCCGTTTTCGTCCACAAAGTTTCCCGGACCGGGAACCCGCTCTCCGGCTTCCCGATGGATGAATCCTGCGTAATCATCATCCGGCACAAAACAGATCTCCTGACTGTCGGGCTTATGCGCCACCGGAAGCCTAAACTCCTCGGCCATTTGCCGTATCTCATCCTTGGTATAATCTCCCACCGGCATCAAGGTATGGCTAAGCTGCTCCTGGGTAAGATTATACAGTGCATAGGTCTGATCCTTGGCTGCTGTTGCGGAATTGGCAATGGCCAGCCGTCCGTTTGGCAGCCGTTTGATCCGGGCATAGTGTCCGGTGGCAATGTAATCGGCACCAATGTCCATACTGCGTTTTAGCAGGGACTCCCACTTTACATAACGATTGCAGGCGATACATGGATTGGGAGTTCTTCCATGAAGATATTCCTCCACAAAATAATCCATCACATGCTTCCGGAATTCCTGTTTGAAATTCATGACATAATAAGGGATGCCTATGACATCCGCCACTCGTCTGGCATCCTCCACGGCACTAAGGCCGCAACAGCCTCCATTTGATTCCATAGAAAACTCGTCTTCATCCTGCCAGATCTGCATGGTCACACCCATGACATCATAGCCCTGCTGTTTTAAAAGATAGGCTGCCACAGAGGAATCCACTCCTCCGGACATACCTACCACAACTTTCTTTTTCTCCATCTGCTCTTTCCTAAGCTCCTGATTTCTTTTGGCCCGGTTTAGTAGTCTTCCTCTTCTTCCCCTTCGCTGATATCGCTCTTAGGTTTCTCCAGACCTTCGATCTTAATACCGTTTTTCTCTGCATAATCCCACAGCGCAGCGTGAATGGCTTCTTCTGCAAGCAAAGAGCAGTGCACTTTCACCGGTGGAAGTCCGTCTAAAGCTTCCATTACTGCTTTGTTGGTAACCTGCAGCGCTTCTTCGATGGTCTTGCCTTTTACCAGTTCTGTAGCCATACTGCTGGTAGCTACCGCAGCGCCGCATCCGAAAGTCTTAAACTTGCAATCCTGAATGATCCCATTCTCGTCAATATCCAAATACATACGCATGATATCTCCGCATTTTGCATTTCCCACGGTTCCTACACCGCTGGCATTTTCAATCTCTCCCACATTTCTTGGGTTCTGAAAATGGTCCATGACTTTTTCACTATACATCTTTATGATCCTCCTAAACGTTTTCCCTTATTTCTGTTTCTTTACAAAATCTTCGTAAAGCGGCGACATACTGCGCAACCGCTCAATGATCTTCTTTAACTCATCTACCGTATAATCTATCTCTTCCCTGGTATTTTCCTCACTTAAGGTCAATCTCAAGGAACCATGGGCAATTTCATGAGGCAATCCGATGGCCAGAAGCACATGAGACGGATCTAAGGATCCTGATGTGCAGGCCGAACCGGAAGACGCACAAATACCTTTGCCGTCTAACATGATCAGCATGGATTCTCCCTCAATAAACCGGAAGCACACATTTACGTTATTGGGAAGGCGATTGGTTCGACTACCGTTGACTTTTACATATGGGATCTCTTTCTCGATCCGTTCCATGAGATAATCCCTGAGCTGTGCTTCCTTAGCAGTACGCTCTTTCATTGTATTTACTGCAATTTCACAGGCTTTGCCGAATCCCACGATACCCGGGATATTCTCGGTTCCCGCCCTTCTCTTACGCTCCTGGGCTCCGCCATGGACAAAAGAGCGGATCTTCACGCCTTTTCTGATATATAACATACCGATACCCTTCGGTCCGTTTAACTTATGTCCGCTGGCACTTAACATATCGATATTCATCTCATCTACATTGATAGGTACCTGTCCGAAAGCCTGCACTGCATCCGTATGGAATAAGATCCCATGCTCTTTCGCGATCTGACCGATCTCTTTAATGGGTTCAATGGTTCCGATCTCATTGTTGGCAAACATCACGGAGATCAGAATCGTGGTAGGACGGATGGCAGCTTTTAACTGTTCCAGATCCACTACACCATCTTCATCCACATCAAGGTAGGTTACTTCAAATCCGTTTTTCTCCAGATACTGGCAGGTATGCAGGATAGCATGATGCTCGATCTTGGAAGTAATGATGTGATTGCCTTTGTCTTTGTAATATTCCGCAGTCGCTTTTAATGCCCAGTTATCGGCCTCGCTTCCGCCTGCAGTAAAATAAATTTCTTCGCTTTTGGCTCCGATCACACCTGCCACCTGCTCTCTGGCCGTGGTCAGGGCACTCTTTGCTTTCGCACCTACAGAATATAATGCAGATGCATTTCCGTAATTCTCTGTAAAAAACGGAAGCATAGCATCTACCACTTCCTGACGAACCTTAGTCGTCGCTGCGTTGTCCAAATAAATGACTTTCTGTTCCATTCCTTTATTATCCCTCTTTCTGTGCCTTACGGCTTTCTTCTACTAATTCATCAATAAAAATATTGTCTATGGTCTCATTAATGCTGTCATTGATCCGTTTCCATACGATCCAGCTGGAGCATCCGGACTGTGCCGCACACTGGGCTCTTTCTTCATCCGTATGTGCCACACAATCTACCGGCATCAATTCGCCTTCCAGCGCCCGCAACACATCTCCTACCGAAATCTCGGAAGCAGGCCTTGAAAGTTCATAACCTCCATTGGCCCCACGGACACTTGTGATAAGTCCCGCCTTCTTGATCTTGGAGATCAGCTGTTCTAAATAGCTGATGGAAATATCCTGCCTCTTTGCCACGCTGGCAAGGGAAACCGGTTCTTCTTCCGAATAACGGGCAATATCGATAAACGCCCGCAGACCATACCGTCCTTTTGTGGATAGTTTCATTCTCTCGCCTCGTTTTTGTATGATTGTACCGGGAAATTTATATCCCAGTATTTTAATTCCTACTTTTTTACTGCGAATTCATGGTAACACCGAATGGGGACATTGTCAACTCCTAAATAATGTAAAAAAGAGTCGCTTGCGACTCTTTCGCGCCCGAGCAGTATGCGAAGCATAAATTTCCTTTTCGTAAGGTGCGCATCCTCTCGGAGCGTTTTTTTGCTTTATAGGAATTCCTATAAAGCAAAAAAAATCCCCACATATACATGTGAGGATCTTGCTTATCAAAGCACGCTCCTTGACCGATTAGAGCATCCCGCTGCTACACGGCCTGCAGACCACTCCTCGTCCACAAACCCGAAATGCCTTCCTCGTTTCAAACGTCGTGCTTTCATAAACATAAGACTTAAGGATACCTATGGTATCTCTGTCAGCTCATTGACATGGTAAGAAATATTGGGTTTGATATTCCTTGTCCATTCTGGTAGTGTCACGTATTGCTGCCAGCAGCTTAGAGGGCATCGTACCCTGATGGGATAGGTGCCTTCTATTGCATACCACCCCAATACATCCTTGCCTTCTAACATCTTATGTACTATGACTATAACACATTCTGTTTCATTTTAACAGTGCAAAATGA
>JBJEKY010000013.1:0-4752 GCA_051878875.1 Lachnospiraceae bacterium
GATTGATGGTTACCACGCCTACAGAACCGGTACTTTCGCCGGAACCGAAGAATCCACCGGATTTCTTACGTAACTCCCTTAAATCCAGTCTCAAACGACAGCACATGGAACGAACATCACTGGGCTCCATATCACTGTTAATATAATTGGAAAAATACGGAGTACCGTATTTTGCAGTCATCTCAAACAGCAAACGGTTATTCTCTGTGTCAGACCAGTCAAAATCTCTGGTAATGGAATAGGTCGGGATAGGATACTGGAATCCTCTGCCATTGGCATCTCCCTCGATCATGGTCTCTAAGAATGCCTTATTGACCATATCCATCTCTTTCTTACAATCTTTATATTTGAAATCCATTTCCTTACCACCCACAATAGCCGGCAGTTCCGCCAGATCATTAGGAACTGTCCAATCCAGGGTGATATTGCTAAATGGTGCCTGTGTTCCCCAACGGCTTGGTGTATTTACACCATATACGAATGCTTCAATGCATTTCTTTACTTCTTCATAGGACAGATTATCAGCTTTTACGAACGGAGCAAGATACGTATCGAAGGAAGAAAATGCCTGTGCTCCTGCCCACTCATTCTGCATGATTCCAAGGAAGTTCACCATCTGGTTGCACAGAACGGAAAGATGCTTTGCCGGTGAAGAAGTAATCTTACCTGAAATACCTCCCAATCCTTCCTGGATCAACTGTTTTAATGACCATCCAGCACAATATCCGGTAAGCATGGACAGGTCATGGATGTGAATGTCTGCATTTCTGTGTGCATCTGCGATTTCCTGATCATAAATCTCGGATAACCAGTAGTTAGCGGTTACCGCTCCGGAATTGCTTAAGATCAGTCCTCCCACGGAATAGGTCACGGTGGAGTTTTCCTTTACTCGCCAGTCTTCTACCTTTACATAGCTGTTTACGATCTCTTTGTAATCCAGGATCGTAGATTTCATGTTACGCATTTTTTCGCGTTGTTTACGATACAGGATGTAGGCTTTGGCAACATCTGTATATCCGGTCTGCTCCAAAACAGCCTCTACACTGTCCTGAATATCCTCCACATGAATCTGTCCATTCTCTACCTTTGGCTGAAAATGTGCAGTAACCCTTAACACCAAAAGATTGATGATGTCGTCATTATACTCTTTTCCGGTTGCCGCAAACGCTTTTGCAATGGCATCACTGATTTTGCTGACGGTAAATTCTGCTACCTGGCCGTCTCTTTTCACTACTTCAAACATAGACCTATTTGTTCCGTCCTTTCCTTCTCTCCCCTGCCCGAGGGGGCTTATCTGTTCCTATTGTAGCAAAAGACAACCTAATAGTCAATAATGAAATACCACATCTTGGTACAATTTTAATCCTCAAAACTAGATATAGTACATTTCTCCGGGAACGTAGGCTTTTACGTAAATGCCGTCTTCCCGGTACTCTTCCTCCAGTAATTCCCCATATTTGCGGATATCCTGGATCTTTCCTGCATCCTCATAGTGGAACACTTTCTCCAAAAGCACCTTGTCTTCCCGCAGGAATTCCTCCAATACCTCCCGCACCTGGTCAAGTCCCACATCGTTTGCAGCCTCAATATATAGTGTCCTGTCCGCCATGCCGTCCCGGATGGCCTCTTTATCCTCTACCAGATCCTGCTTGTTAAAAAGCGTTAAGATCTTCTTTCCGGAAACCCCCAGCATATCCAGGGTTTCATAGACAATATGCATCTGTTTGTCCCGCTGGGGGTTAGACGCATCCACTACGTGAATGATATAATCCGCATACTTTGCTTCTTCCAGTGTACTTCGAAAGGCCTCTACCAAATGATGTGGCAGCTTACGGACAAAACCTACCGTATCCGTCAGCAGGATCTCCTGTCCGCTTTCCAGCTTCAGATTTCTTGTAGTAGGATCCAACGTTGCAAACAGCTTGTCTTCCTCCAGTACCTGTGCATTGGTCAGGTGATTCAACAGCGTAGATTTACCTGCATTGGTATATCCTACGATTGCCGCCACTTTTACCTTACTGCGCTCCCGCTGGCTTCTGGTGATCAGACGGTGCTTCTGCACCTCTGCCAATTCCGCTTTCAACTGGGAAATCCTCAGTTTGATCAGCCGTCGGTCAATCTCCAGCTTTTTCTCTCCGGGACCTCTGGTTCCGATTCCTCCACCCAGACGGGACATGGATCGTCCATATCCCACCAGACGGGTGGCCCGGTAACGCAACTGTGCCAGTTCTACCTGGATCTTTCCTTCACTGGTAATGGCACGGCTGGCAAAAATATCTAATATGATCAATGTCCGGTCCATGACTTTTACATCCAGCTCCTGCTCCAGGTTTTTGATCTGGGCCGGACTCAATTCATCGTCACATACAATACCGGTGGCTCCTGTTTCAAGAACCATCTGACGGATTTCATCCAGTTTACCGGTTCCCACGTAATAACCCGGGTGAAATCCTTCCCTGTTCTGTATGATCCTGCCCACAGGTTTCGCCCCGGCAGTTTCACACAACTCAGCAAGTTCTGTCATGGAATCTTCGGTGTCGTCGCCTTCACTTAAGCAAACACCCACCAGCACTACTTTTTCCTCTACTTCTTTATTATCAAAAAGTTCTGCCATACTTTCTTTCCGCCTTTCCTCCAATTATGATCAGGACTTCTTTGTCAGGCAGCTTTTCAGAAATACCAGTTCCTTTGCCGCCCTCTGATCCTTCGGGTACAAACTGAGATACTCTTCCAGAAGCACTTTTGCCCCCTCAAGATCTCCCTGTTTCTCCATTGCGATCACCTCATATTCCAGTATGCTTTTCTTCTGCTCTCCCGTCACCACATTTTTGGCCTGTTCTATATAGGAAAGCGCCGTTTCGTAATTTTCATCTTCCATCAGGATCTTTATCAGGTTAAACTGAGCCTCGCCATCCTTCTTATGCTCCCCCGCATAGCTTTCATAAATAGCCAGCGCTCCGTCTACGTCCTCTGTTTCTTCCAACACCCGGGCCATATACAGCCTTGCCTGTTCATCACCTTCATTTTCCGCATGGCTTAACTGCTGTTTGGCGTTGTCATAATCTTTAAGCAGCATATACATCAGACCACGATACCGGAAATCCTCTCCTGTCTTTCCGCCAAGTTCAATAGCCCGATACAGGTATTTCTGCGCAGTAGCTTCTTGCGCACCGGACGCCAGAAGATTCTTATATGCGGAAAGATAGATTTCATAGTTTCCCTCGTCAAGAGAAATCGCCTTCTCGTAATCCGCACACCCCTCTTTCACCTTTCCCCTGGCACAGTAAAGATTTCCTCTCTGCAGATACGCATACCCTGCCTTTTTATCATACGCAATGATGGCATTGTACACTTCCATTGCTTTTTTGATCTGTCCGCACTGGCTTAACGCATATGCCTTGTAATAACAGATATCCAGTTCCGTTTCGGTCAGTCTTCCATTAGAGTTATCCAACGCCTTCTGAAAAGTTTGTGCTGCCTGTTCATATTCTCCCTTTTCCAGAAATGTGATCCCTGCCTGACGATAGGCCAGCTCTTCATCCTCTCTTGGATTGGCCACCTGACATCCGCCAAGGCAAAAAAGACTACCTAAAAGCAACACCAGCACTCCAGCCTTTCTTATCCGGCTGGTTTTTATTGTTTTATCAGTCCGTCTTCTTTCCCGCTCCACGACTTTCGTCCCTCTCTGTTCATCGTATTTTCGTTTATTATACCAATTCTCTGAAAATGCCACAAGAGATTATTCCATGAAGAAAGACAGAGTCTCAGTTGACCCTGTCTTTCTTCTTCGTCTTATGGAGCGTATGGTCCGGCAACCCTTTTAGCGTCCGGATCCTGTGTTGGTGTTATTATTTGTAGTATTGTTATCTGTTGTATTGTTGTTATCAGTAACGTCATTCACACCATTTTGCACACCGTCTGCCGCATCGTCCACAGCATTACCTGCCCCGTCTACCACATCATCTACGGCATTACCTGCTCCGTCTACCACATCATCCACAGCATTTCCTACACCGTCTGCCACATCGTTTACGGCATCCCCTGCTCCGTCCATGGTATCGTCTACGGCATTTCCGGCATCATCCACAACACCGTCGTTATTCTGATCTGTATTATTGTTATTTCCGCATCCGGTAGCCACAGCCATCCATGTTGACAGCATCAGCCCCAGTGCAATGATTTTCCATCTTTTCATGATTCTTCTCCTTTTTCGTTATTACACCCATAGTGTGCTTCCTTTTTTCTTTTTTTATACAAGGTTTCTATGATTCCGCTTTTGTTTACGGTCATTGTTTTTTCATTTTGGAGCGGAACACAAAGGAAGCCAGATAGGAAAAGATCAAAGCCGCGCACACTCCGGTAGCACAGGCGGTAAATCCGCCGTTAAAAACTCCCAGCAATCCATCTTTATCAACGGCTTCTTTCATGCCTTCCCACAGTACATTTCCAAATCCGAGAAGCGGAACCGAAGCACCTGCCTTGGCATATTCAAGGATCGGTTTATAGATGCCCAGTGCACCCAGCACCGTTCCGGTGCATACCAGAAGGACCATGATACGTCCCGGCATCATCTTGGTCTTCTCCATTAGAATCTGCACCAGTGCACAAATAAGGCCTCCAACCCAAAACGCGTTAATATAATCCATATTTACCTCCTAAACTCCTATATGTTTTTCTCCCATAGAACAAAGAGTCGCTTGCGACTCTTTCGCGCCCGAGCGGTATGCGAAGCATAAGTTTCCTTTCCGCGAG
>JBJEKY010000014.1:0-4737 GCA_051878875.1 Lachnospiraceae bacterium
CAATCTTCTTGCAGTTCATGATAAGGTCGGTATCCGGGTTTCCGAATCCTTCCTGAGAAACGATAGCTCCGTCTAAACCTAACCATTTACATAATTTGGAGGTCCAGTCAGAGGAACGCATTTTATCTGCTAAGTAAACATTTTCGTTGGTAATGATTACGCCTACGAAGTTTAATGTTTTTCCGTGCTGTGCAAACAAATTCTTGATCACCGGGTTGTTTAAATGATGATAGGTTGTGTTCTTATCGCAAGCTGATACACAGTTTCCGCTCAAGATCGCTCCATCCATGGTTTCGGTTGGATTGATGATGGTTGGAAGGGACTGCTTCATATCAACGCCATACACATAAGTATCATGCATTAATCCCTGGCTCTGTAACATTAACACATAAGCTACACGAGGAAGGTTCGGATATTTCTCGATTCCTTCTTTTACGTCTTCTGTTTCGTAGGTTTCGATTTCTTCCGGTTCAACATCCTTTGCAAGCTTTCCAACGTAATCAGCTGTCTTAAGACCTGCCATTCTGACAGTCTTCTCATGTACATGCTTGTCAAGACCCTCTACCGGCTCAACCTTAACAACAAGGTTATTTAACTGGGAGAATGGTGTGTATTTAGCTCCTTCTCCTGTCATATCGATGATTCCTTCCTGGAATCCAACGATACGTCCTGTGGTAACAACTGCAGATCCGCGTAACACGTTGGTTCTTCCGCTTCCTACGGTTGCAACTTTAGAAACCATTCCCGGGAACATTTCGCCGCCTCCGCTTACTTTAACACGTGGCTCGATCACGTCCTTTACCGGCATAATTCTTACGCTCTCGCCCGGTTTTACGATATCAAGGCTGACGGTATCAATGTTTTCGTCCTCCTTTAATAAAGCCACCAGTTCATCAGCATTAACGGTAATGATTCCATTTTCAACTTTGGACTCGTTTCCAAACTGAATACCATGAATTGGTACAATACCCAGTTCTAATTTCATAATCCTAAGAACCCCTTTCTTATATTTATGCACTCTTTTGTTTTGACATCCGCTTCCCGGATGTCCGTAGTTATATTTTTCAGCATGCCTTTTCTGCCCGTACAAGTTTGCTTACGTTCATCAGAAATTCACATATTTTGGGCACAAAAAAAAGACATGACAAAAAATCATGCCTCTGTCCTTTTACCTGAAAGATTTACTTCGTCGGTGCAGGTCTTTCCTGCTCTCCAGAGTACTGTCGGGAACCGATCCTTTTACCTGAGAGTTTCTTCCCCTTCGGTGATCACCTGTATGATGCTCTCTCAATCCCCTCTTTACGTTAATACTTTAACACGCTTTGCTCAATTCCGTCCAATAGAAAAATCCTTTAGGCCTATTATGGTTTTTAATAAATATGCATGTTTAATGCAAAATCTCACTTAATGCAGACTCAATGAGACTGTTATCCACAAACCGGAAATCTTCAAGAAATTTCTCTTCCCAATCCGGCAGGGGGCGCTTCTGCAAAAACTCCCGGCAGTTGGTAATGGCATTTTCCATAACCATGAGTTTTAAATTGGCATCCTCCGGCTCATCCTTCTCATCCGAGATCAGTATGGATTTATACGGATTCTGATTCGGTTTTACACTTCCCGCCATGGGATGGGTCTGAAGACTCATGCCAAGATGCATGTGGTTACGGGTCGTTTCCAACACCTTCATGCAGTTGGGTGCCTCTACAAACTCCACGTTTAACTCCTTTGTACGGTTCTCATACTTCTCTTTTACCAAAGGATTATTTGTTACTAATGTATACATACTCTTCTCTCCTACTCCGTTTTCTTTTTCTTATTTTTCGCGCGTTCTTCCTTAATCTGATCTCTTTGTTTCTTATATGACGCATCCAATGCGGCACCTATACACATGCCGAAGCATATGCCAAGGGATAATCCGATTCCGCTGTGTCCTGAAGCTGTTCCCAAAGACATACCGATGCTTAGTCCAAACAACATGTAGATACTCATCCAATTCGGCAGCGGGCTTTCCAAAACGAACCTCGGCCCTTCCTCTCCGTTTCCATCCGGTACAAATTTTAACTTTTCCAGGATTCTCTGCGATGCCTTGTTATCCGGAGCGGTCTCTGCTTCCACAAAGATCACATCTTTCTGGCTAAAAGCCCATTCCACCAATGCCTGTACCGCTTCGGTCGTATATCCGTTCCCTTCGTATTCCTTTCGGATCCCATATCCGATCTCCACGGCATGATCCTGTGCGGGGCCTTTGAAACCGGCATCTCCGATCATTGTTCCGTCCTGTTTCAGTATCATTTTCCAGGGTGTATACCAAATTCGGTTGTCCGGATCTCTTCTACAACCTTCCAGCATCTCCCCGTATGCCTGTTTTAATTCTTCCGACGCTTCTTCCTCAATGAGTTTCACGATTTCCTCATCCGACATGGGACTGATAAGCAATCGTTTCGATTTCAACACCATCGTTTTTTTCTCTTTCGCCATGGGGCTCTCCTTTTTCCTTCTTTCCATGCATGTCAATTCGCCTGCCAAAACTTATGCACGATTTTCCCATGCACGACTTTGTTCAAACAGTTCCAGGATCCGGCCATCAATCTGACCGTTCTGCGCCATTCGATGCAGTTTCTCCAATGCATACTCCACAGGCATGGGATCTTTATACGGCCGGTCTGCCGCCGTCATAGCTTCAAAAATATCCAAAATCGTCAGCAGTCTGACTTCCGGACAGATCTGCTCTCCGGATAATCCTTCCGGATATCCGCTGCCATCCAGTAACTCATGGTGTTCTCCCGCCCAGGTTAACACATTGGCATAATCTTCCCCCAGTGTCATCTGTTCTAACATGATCCGGGTCATCTCTACGTGCTGTTGCATGATCCTGCGTTCTTCCCCGGTAAGAGTTCCGGCCTCGATCAGAAGTTGTTCCTTTTCCTCCTTCGTGATCCATGATTTCCGGCTTCCGTCCTCCTCCTGATAAGTCTGCTCTGAAAGCTTTTGAACCTCTGCCTCCAGATTCGTTGTCAGATAGGAGATCTCATTCACTTTGGTCACCAGTTCCTTTGCTTGTCGGATCCTTGCAGAGTCGTCTTCCGCTTCCTGCCTGCTTATTTTTCCTTCCAGTTCCCGAATCCTGTTAAGCAGCCGGATCCGTTCCAGACGATCCATCACTTTGCTGTAATTATCTGCCAGGCGGTCTTTTTTGTCCATTACCTCTATGGGTGTAACCAGTTTCCCGATGTCATGCATCCAGATGCTCATGAGGAATTCCTGTTCTTTTTGCTCATCCATCAGATCAGGTCTATTCTGTTCTTTCAACCAGGCGATGAATCCCTTTGCATAACGCACCATGTTTCTGGTGTGGTTTGCATTATAAGGAGTTCTGGCATCAATTGCCGTAGACATCACTTTTACATAGGAGTCTAACATCTCCCTGATCTGCTGTGCATAGTTCATATTAACCAGACCAATGGCGGCCTGGGAGCCTATGGACAGTAAGATCCGCTCCTGCTCTTCTTTAAAAGGAATGACTCTCCCCTCTTCATCCATAGCATTGATCAACTGTACCACACCAATGACTCTTTCTTTATCATCCTCAAGTGGTACCACCATCATGGACTGGGTATGATATCCGGTCATGGCATCATACTGCTTTGCCCCGGTGAAATCATACTGTTCATCATCATAGATGTTATCTATCCTGATCAACCGGCGATATAATACACTACAGGCACAGACATGCTCTTTCCGTAACGGAACAGGAGGCAGGGTCGTTCCCTTTCGTCCTGCGCCCTGATGTATCTGACGCGATCTTGTGATCATGATCTTAAAATCCAGCTCCTCCCCGTTTCTGATATACAGGGTACCACCATCACATCCCGTGATCTCCATGGCCGCTTCAAGCATTTTGTCCAGTAACTTTTCTTTGTCCTTTTCTCCGGAAAAAGCAAGGCCAATGTCCAAAATAATCTGTAATGTGTCCTTTTTCATGCCCGGAGCATCTCCTTCATAGTGCCTCGTAAACCTATGCCCCCTATCTTATCGTCTTCTCATTATACTCCATGATAAATCCCTTCCCATTCCGGGAATCGATCTTTTTCTCATAATAGCGCAGCTTAAAGCCACAGGACATCTGCAATTTATGGGAAGCAATATTCTCTGTACGGCAACACGCCAGAAATCTATGCGCACTGCAGGTATAAAAAGCTTCCTCTACCAATGCATTTAAAATCTGCTTTCCGTATCCTTTGCCGACAAATTCCGGTCCAAGGGCCACTCCTGTCTCCTCGAATACCCCCGGCTCGATTTCCCGCATACCGGCAAATCCAATGGCCTGTCCGCTCCTTTTCTCATAGACCAAAAGTGCGTACTTTTCTTTCTTTTCAAATTCGATGGTGCGCCTCATACGGTCCTGTGCTTCTTCCTCTGAAGTTGTCACCGTCCAAAGCATATACCTGGCGCTCTCTTCGTGGCACCAGAGATTATGGTACATTGCTTCCCAGTCGCTTTGAACTGCTTTTTTCAATATCAGATCTTTGGTTTCTATTCTCATTATATCTTACTCTGCCTTTGAAATCAATTTTACGATAGAGGTAACTGCTCCAAACAGCACGCCGGCAACCGGCCAGATGATCCAGGTAAGATCCCAACGCATGGTAACAAAAGACACACCCAGATAAATGGCCACCATGATACCCCAATAGATTTCACCGATCAGTCCTATCTTTCTGGAAGCCTTCTTTTGTT
>JBJEKY010000015.1:0-6767 GCA_051878875.1 Lachnospiraceae bacterium
GTAAGAAAGTGACCAATCAAGTAACAAAGTGTGAAAAAAGATTGATTTTTTCAAAAAATGGGAAAACTATAATAAATCGCAAGTTATTGTGTAACTTGACATTTCTTCTATACAATGCTATTTTTTTATACGACTATAGACGATTGGAGAAATTAATATGAATCAATTAAAAGAAAATTATAAAGGCATACTCTTATGTCTGGTTATAGCAATTCCTTCTTATTTTCTGGGAAAACAGTTTCCTATTATAGGAGGTGCTGTAATCGCAATCTTAGCAGGAATGGTGATCACTTTGTTTATTAAGAACAAGGCACCGTTTGAAGGAGGTATTAAATTTACCTCCAAGAAGATCCTGCAGTGGGCCGTGATCCTGTTAGGATTCGGTTTGAACCTGAACGTGATCGTTGAGACCGGAAAACAGTCGTTGCCGATCATTGTAGTAACGATTGCAACATCCCTGATCCTTTCTTATATATTATGCAGAGTGATGCATATACCTAATAAGATTGCAACTCTGGTAGGTGTGGGATCTTCCATCTGTGGTGGTTCTGCCATTGCGGCAACCGCACCGGTGATCGATGCCGATGATGAGGAAGTGGCCCAGGCAATTTCGGTTATTTTCTTTTTCAATGTTATAGCGGCGCTGGTGTTCCCCATGTTTGGTAAGTTTTTGGGATTTGACACCACATCCGGAACGGCATTTGGAATCTTTGCCGGAACGGCAGTAAATGATACCTCTTCGGTTACAGCAACGGCTGCCACTTGGGACAGTATGTGGAATCTGGGCAGTGAAACACTGGACAAGGCTGTGACCGTAAAACTGACCCGTACACTGGCCATCATTCCTATCACACTGGTTCTGGCATTGATCCGTACAAGGAAAGAAAAAAATGCGGAAGGCAGCTCTGTCAGCATAAAGAAGATCTTCCCGTTTTTTATCCTTTATTTTATCGGAGCATCTGTGATCACCACCATTGCTGTATCTTTAGGAGTGCCGTCTTCTGTTTTCTCACCGGTCAAAGAACTGAGTAAGTTCTTTATCGTTCTGGCAATGGCTGCCATTGGTCTTAATACCGATATTGTGAAATTGGTAAAGACCGGAGGAAAACCGCTGTTACTGGGCTTCTGCTGTTGGGTTGGAATTACCTGCATGAGCCTTGTAATGCAGCATCTTACCGGCTTATGGTAAAAGCACATGGTGATAAGTATAAACCATCTTATGACCTTCGAAAATGATTAGATTTTAGATAAAAATGAATAAGACAGATCCGTCTACGGATCTACAACTTTGATGATACAGCTTACCTTGGTGCCGTCTTCCTTGGCATAAAGGTAAGCTTTTCCTTTTTGCCGGGCGGTGACCACACCGGTTTCACTGACAGATAGGATATTGATGTTACTGACGGACCAGGTGACCGGATTCCCGGATGAAACTGTCGCCTTAACCCGGAAAGACTGACCTGCCTTCAGTGTCAATGTTGAGGCAGACAGGGTGATGACCGGCTTTTTTACAGTAACTTCGCAGATACGGGTGGTACCGTCACAGATGACTTTGATGTTGGCGGTGCCATTCTTTTTTGCTGTAATGACTCCGTTCTCATCCACAGTGGCAACAGAACTCCTGGAGGACTTGAATACCGGAGTATGTCCGGTAGAAGTTACAGCCTTCAAGGTACAGGTCTGGTTGCGGTACAACGATACCGCTTCCCTGGACAGGGTGATGGTGGTGGGCTTCACCGTGATCACGCAGTAAGCTTCGTGCCCGGAGATCTTCGCAGTGATCCGGGTAGTCCCCGCTTTTTTGGCGGTAATGATCCCATAGGAATTCACCGAAGCGACAGAGGCGCTGCTGCTTTTAAAAGATGGTTGCTTACCGGAGTATGTAAAGCAGGGTAGATAATACTCATCTCCGATCTGCAGGGTTTTCTTCTGGCAGCCGACCACAACAAAATCCGGCTCCTTTGCAAAACTATGGGAGTGGGGATAAAGTAACAGAATACTGCATATGAGTATAGAGACCATGATCCATGGTAAGAAAAGTAGTTGTTTTTTCATAAGAGACCTCCTGAACGGAAGGTCATAAGATGGTAGAGATAGAATACATCCTTTGGAGAGATTTGTAAATAGACAAAAGGAAAAAACAGGAAAACTTTTTCTCTTGTGAAACCCTAATGTATCTATTTAAAAACAAAAGAATTCTTTGTGCATATTGACAAAGACTCGGGGGTGGGTTAAGTTTGAGGTATGGTAAAAGAAGATAAAAGAATAAGGATCATAACTGGATATTATGGAAGCGGCAAGACAGAGTTTGCGGTGAACTATGCATTTCAGCTTGCGAAGGTAGCCAGACGTCCGGCAATTGCGGACCTGGATATCGTGAATGTATATTTTCGCTCCCGTGAAAGGACGAAGGAGCTTGAGGAAGCAGGCATTGAAGTCATCTCATCCTCGGTTGTGGAGGACAACTGCGACATGCCGGCCCTTTCCAGCAAGATTACGGTTCCTTTCCTTGACAAGAGCTATGATTATATCATCGATCTTGGAGGAAGCGAGGTTGGAGCCAAGGTATTAGGACGCTTTGGGGATCTTATCGATCCTTCGGAAGTGGATTATCTGATGGTGGTCAACATTTTCCGCCCTGAGACGGGAAATGTGGAAGAGATCATACATCAGATTCAGTTGCTTGAACAAATGTCCGGGCTTAAAGTGACCGGATTTGTTAATAATTCTAATCTGATTCATGAAACGGCAATGGAGGATATCGTAGCCGGTGATGAATTCCTGCGAGAAGTCAGTGCAAGAACAGGGATCCCGGTTAAGTATACCACCTGTATGCTGGAGGAAGTTTCTAAGGTTGAGGAACTTCAGGAAAAAGTGCAGGGAGAAGTATTCCCCATGCACTACAATATGAGGAAGAGTTGGATGTAAGGAGGTAATAGGTATGGCAAAGTTTATGTTAACCATCAGAGAAGACCGCTGTAAAGGCTGTGAACTCTGCGTTACAGTCTGTCCCAAAGGCGTATTGGCGATCAACAGAGAGAAGCCGAATTCAGCCGGTTATTTTCCTGCAGGTGTAGTTAAGCAGGAAGAGTGTATCGGATGTCAGAGCTGTGTAAGAATGTGCCCGGATGTGGCGATCAGGATTGAGAAAGAAGACTAGGAGGTAGTAAAATGGCGAAAGTTTTATTAAAAGGTAATGAAGCCGTAGTTCGTGCCGCTATCGAAGCTGGTTGCAAGTATTTCTTCGGCTATCCGATAACGCCACAGAACGAGATTCCGGAATATTTTTCCAAGGAATTACCAAAAATCGGAGGAGCATTTGTACAGGGTGAAAGTGAAGTGGCATCCATCAATATGTTATATGGTGCTGCAGCAGCCGGTGCAAGAGCTATGACATCATCCTCTTCTCCGGGAATTGCCCTTATGCAGGAGGGAATCGGATACATCTGCAAAGCAGAAGTTCCGGCAGTTATTGTAAACATGATGCGTGGAGGCCCAGGACTGGGAGGCATCCAGCCGTCACAGGCAGACTACAAGATGTGTGTCAAAGGCGGAAGTAACGGAGACTACCACAATGTGGTACTGGCTCCGGGAAATGTGCAGGAATTAGTGGACATGGTGCAGGAAGCATTTGATATTGCTGATCAGTACCGCATCCTTGTTATCGTTCTGGCGGACGGACTCATCGGCCAGATGATGGAACCGGTAGAACTTCGTAAACCGGCTCCGAGACCACTTCCGGAAAAAGATTGGGCACTTACCGGACGTAACGGCGGACAGACCCACCGTGTATACAATCTGAAGCTGCAGGCTCCGGAACTGGAACAGGATAACTTTGATCTGTTCAAGAAATATGCCCTGATTGAAGAAAATGAAAAACGTCACGAAGACTATAGAATGGAAGATGCAGAATATGCATTTGCATCTTATGGTACCGCATCCCGTGTGGTTCGTACCGCAGTAGACCGTTTAAGAGAGGAAGGATATAAGATCGGTCTTGTTAGACCACAGACCTTATGGCCGTTCCCGGATGATGCGTTTAACAGACCACAGATCAAGAAGTTCCTTGATGTAGAATTGAATATGGGACAGATGATCGATGACCTTGCTCTGGCATGCGGAGGCAGGGACAAAGTAGAGTTCTTTGGACATACAGGCGGTGTACTTATCACCGTAGACGAAGTGGTAGACTTCGCGAAGAAGATCATGGGAGGTGCTAAATAATGTCAGTAGTTTTTGAACGCACAGAAGGATTAACAGATGTGAAAACACATTACTGCCCAGGATGTTCTCATGGTATCGTACATAGACTGCTTGCGGAAAGCGTATGTGAAATGGGCAAACTGGAGGATACCATCTGCGTATCTCCGGTAGGATGTGCAGTACTTGCATTGGATTATTTTGAATTTGACGGAATCCAGGCAGCACACGGAAGAGCACCGGCAACAGCAACCGGTATTAAACGTGTGCATCCTGAGAAAACAGTTATTACATATCAGGGTGATGGAGACTTAGCTTCCATTGGTATGTGTGAAATCGTTCATGCAGCAGCCAGAGGAGAAAAGATCACCACTATCTTTATCAATAACGGAATCTATGGTATGACCGGCGGACAGATGGCACCAACCACCCTGCCGGGAATGAAAGCTACTACAGCACAGCTGGGACGTGATGTAAGCTTAAACGGATATCCAATCCGCGTAGCAGAAATGATCGCTACCCTGGATGGAGCAAAATATGTAGAGCGTGTAGCAGTTGACAGCCCTGCTGATGTGATCAAAGCGAAAGCGGCCATCAAGAAAGCACTGGAGGTTCAGGAACAGGGATTGGGATTCTCTTTCGTGGAAGTGCTTTGTGCCTGCCCGACAAACTGGGGCAAGACTCCTGCAGACGCATTGAAATTCGTAAAGGATGAGATGATTCCTTATTATCCGCTGGGTGTGAAAAAAGATACCACAAAGGAGGTACAGTAATGAGCAGTATTGATCGTATTTTCTGTGCCGGATTTGGCGGCCAGGGTGTTATGAGTATGGGACAGCTGTTGGCTTATGCAGCAATGCTTGAGGAAAAAGAAGTTACCTGGTGTCCTTCCTATGGTCCTGAAATGCGTGGAGGAGAGGCAAACTGCTCCGTGACTATTTCAGATGAAAGAATCGGTTCTCCGCTGATCAACAATGATGCCAGTGTGGGTATCTTTATGAACGGTGCGGCTTATCACAAATTTATCGGAAAAGTAATGCCGGGAGGAAAGGCATTTATCAATTCCGATCTTATTGAGGTTGAAGATCCAAGAACGGATATTACCTATTATAAGATCCCGGTAAACAGTATTGCTACCGAATTGGGCAAGATCCAGCTGGCAAACATGGTAATGCTGGGTGCGGTGAATGATCAGGCGCATCTGGTAGATCAGGATATGCTCTTAGAGGCATTTAAGAAGGTATTCGGAGCTGCCAAGGAGAAATTCATTCCTATCAACAAAGAGGCTCTGGCAAAGGGAGCAGAGGCAGCAGCCAATATGTTCAAATAGGAAAGATAGTCCCGTGGATTGTCGTTAAAGTTATACAAAAAGTTTTTAATTTTTTAGGAACAGTTTTTTTGATAAAAAAGTTACAATAGTCTGGATGGCGCAGTCCGTCCGGACTATTGCTGTTTTATGGGTTTACAAAAAATTAGGAAGGAAGTTATGGGATTATGAAGACAGTACAGGAAGTATTGGCCTACTGTAAGGAAAATCAGGCAAGAATGATCGACTTTAAAATGATCGATCTGAACGGAAGATGGAGACATTTATCTATTCCGGTAGAGCGTTTCAACGAAGATACCATGAAATACGGTATCGGATTTGACGGATCAAGCTACGGCTTTGCTCCGGTGGAAAGCAGCGATATGGTGTTTATTCCAAACATCGAAAGTGCAAATATGGATCCGTTTATGGAAATTCCAACGGTAACCATGACCGGTGACGTATATATTATCGATCAGCCGGATAACCGTCCTTTTGATCAGTATCCGAGAAATGTTGCCAAGGCAGCTATTGAATATATGAAGAAGGAAGGCATTGCCGATGAAATGCTCATCGGACCGGAATTTGAATTCTATATTTTTGATCATGCAAGTTTTGAATGCAATGAGAATCGCATCAGTGTGCATTTAGACACCGATGAAGCAGCAAAATGGAACAGCGGAATTGACGACGAGCAGAACCTTGCATACAGAACCGCTCCTCATGGAGGTTATCACCTGGATCTGCCTCAGGATATTACCTACAATTTAAGATCCCAGATCTGCATGATGATGCAGGATTGGGGAATTGATGTAAAGTATCAGCATCATGAAGTAGGCGGACCGGGACAGGTTGAGATCGAAGTGGAGCTGGCAGATATGGTTTCCATGGCAGATAATACCATGATCACCAAATATCTCATTAAGAATGCAGCTATCGAAGACGGAAGAACCGCAACATTCCTGCCAAAACCGATTCCGGGTGAGCCGGGAAGCGGTTTGCATGTACATATGCTGCTTAAGAAAGACGGAAAACCGATCTTCTATGATAAAGATGGGTATTCCTTATTGAGCCAGACTGCATTGTATTTTATCGGCGGATTGTTAAAGCATGCCCGTTCCATCTGTGCGTTTACCAACCCGTCAACCAACTCATATAAGAGATTGATCCCGGGCTTTGAAGCACCGGTTACCATTGGATATGCAACGGCAAATCGTAGCAGCGTGGTTCGTATTCCGGCTTATGCAAAGGATCCGGAGCA
>JBJEKY010000015.1:6867-27536 GCA_051878875.1 Lachnospiraceae bacterium
CGTGAGATCAACGAAACCCCACATCCGGCAGAGTTTGTGAAGTATTACGACTTATAAGGATTGCGTTTGTAATAGAATAATGATAGAATTGTATGGCGGTCAGATAATGACCGCCATATTTTCAAGTTAGAAATGGAGAAGGAAATGAAATTAGGAATTGGAAATGATCATGCAGCATACAATCTGAAGTTACAGATCAAAGAATATCTGGAGTCTCTGGGACATGAGGTAGTAGATTATGGATGCCATTCCACCGAGAGTGTACATTACCCGGAATATGGCGAAGTGGTAGGCCGTGCGGTTGCCAGTGGCGAAGTTGAAGCAGGTGTGCTGATCTGCGGTACCGGAGTGGGAATTTCTTTGGCAGCTAACAAGGTACACGGAGTCCGTGCGGCAGTTTGTTCCGAACCGGTTACGGCAAGACTGACTAAAGAACACAACAATGCCAATATCATCGCATTCGGTGAACGTATTGTTGGCGTGGAAACAGCCAAGGCCATTTGTAAAGCATGGCTGGATGCAGAGTTTCAGGGAGGCCGCCATGAGAAGCGCGTTAATATGTTAATGGATATCGAGAACAGACCATAGGAATATTTTTCGTCAGCCGAAGGATGCGCGTGCAGCGACGGCTTGAGTCGGAAGTAAGGGAAACCGGTAAGGAGGCAGCAGCTTGGGAAAAATCGAAGAGACACTGCAATCTGCAATCTATACATGGGATGAATTGAAACCGGAAACACAAAAACAACTGGTGCAATCCGGACACAGCAGTCATTTTGAGGAAGGACAGACCCTTCATGCCGGCAATTCGGACTGTACGGGATTTGTGGCGGTTTTGTCAGGGCGCCTCAGGGCGTACATGATCACAGATGAAGGAAAAGAGATCACACTGTTTCGTCTGGTGGAAGGGGATGTGTGTATTTTATCGGCATCCTGTATGATGAAGAATATCACCTTTGATGTTTGGGTCGGGGCGGAAACGGAAGCAGAAGCGGTGATCATTCCGTCAGCGGCCTATGAGGCTGCCAATGAAAAAGACATTCGCATGTTGAATTTTACCAATGAGATTATGCAGTCCCGTATGTCGGAGGTGATGTGGGTGCTGGAAAAAGTGCTGTTCATGAGCTTCGACAAACGCCTGGCAGAATTCTTGTACGACCAGTCTGTACTGGAACAGAGTCTGGTTTTGACGATTACCCACGAAAAGATAGCCGGACATTTGGGCAGCGCAAGAGAGGTGGTATCCCGAATGCTGAAATATCTTGCTTCTGAAGGGTTGATCCGGGTGAAACGAGGGCAGATCGAGATCCTTGACCAGAAGAAACTGTATGACTATATACAATAACGTACTATTTTTTGAATGAGAAAAGCCCCATTAATAGGATAAAATGAAAGGAATGTGTTCTATTTCCCATAGAATATGTTCCTTTGTTTTTTTGATAAAAATAAAACTGGAAAATTTGATGCTTAAAATCGTAAAAATACTTTTGAAGCAAAAGTAAAATCCAATAAAATTGGCGTTTTGTATTGCTGAAAGGACAAAAATATTATAAAATATTGTAAAAATCAAAGCAAATCGGGCGTTTGAATAATTATGAACACATAAAAAACATAAATTCGTACACGTGAAAAAAAATACAAAGGAGAGGTAATTTATTACGATAAAGGTGCATATAATGTAGTTGGTAACGAATATTTTTACGTGCATATAATGAATGTATATTCATGAAAAAACACACAAATTAAGTGTATAAAAGTTATAATATACAGTTTCAGACGGGTTGCTTTGTTAAAAATAGCCAAAAACAAGTTTTTTGAAACGCATGAAATTTACAAATTGCTAAATTCAAAAAATCAGACAAAGAATATTAAAAAAGGGTATTCTAAGAGTGCGTTAAAGATGTGTCACACGATACCGTGCATATATGCAATATATGTAAAGCAAGGTTACAGTGCATACACATGAAGATAAAAAGCAAAACTAGTAACAAAAAACAAGGAGGAAGCGACATGGCAGCAATTAATGTAAAAAGTGAAATTAAGCCATTGAAGAAAGTGCTTCTGCATCGTCCGGGAAAAGAACTGGAGAATTTAACTCCTGATACCCTGGAAAGATTACTGTTTGATGACATTCCGTTTTTGGAAGTTGCTCAGCAGGAGCATGATGCATTCGCACAGGTTCTTCGTGATAACGGGGTTGAGGTGGTTTACCTTGAGCAGTTAACAGCAGAAGTTCTGGATTTAAGCGATGAGATCCGTGATCAGTTCCTGGATCAGTGGATCAAAGAAGCCGGCATTTCTACACCGGAATGGCAGAAAAAGATCCATGACTTCATGATCGAGAAATACAAAGGCAACAACAAAGCTTTAGTTGATAAGACATTTGAAGGAATCGTATTAAACGAGATCGGAACCGATAAGGACGGATCTTTAGTTGATATGATGAGCGATAACTCTCAGCTGCTTATCGATCCAATGCCAAACGCATACTTTACAAGAGATCCGTTTGCATGCGTTGGAAACGGTGTAACATTACACAAAATGTATTCCGTAACCAGATGTAGAGAGACCATTTACGGAGAGTATATTTTCAAATATCATCCGGATTACAAGGGACAGGTTCCTCTGTACTATGATCGTTACAACCCATTCCATATGGAAGGTGGAGACGTGCTGAACTTAAATGATAAAGTTCTTGCAATCGGTATCTCCCAGAGAACAGAAGCAAGTGCAATTGAAATGCTTGCTAAGAAGATCTTCAATGACAAGGATGCTACCATCCGTACCATTCTTGCATTTGATATCCCGGTATCCCGTGCATTTATGCATCTTGATACCGTATTTACCCAGATTGATGTGGACAAGTTCACCATCCATCCGGGAATCCTTGGACCTTTAACCGTATACGAGATCACTCCTGGAACAAAGGGAGATATCAAGGTTGTTAAGGTTGAATCTGATCTTGAGTCCGTTCTTGCAAAAGCGCTTGGTGTAGAGAAAGTTGAGCTGATCAAGTGTGGTGGCGAGGACAGAATCGCTTCAGAGCGTGAGCAGTGGAACGATGGATCCAATACCTTATGTATTGCTCCTGGTGTGGTAGTTGTTTACCAGAGAAACACTGTTACCAATGATATCTTAAGACAGAAAGGCATTAAGGTTCTGGAGATCCCAAGTGCCGAGCTTTCAAGAGGAAGAGGAGGCCCACGTTGTATGAGTATGCCTCTGGTAAGAGAAGACTAATCTTTTCGACATTGCAATTTAGGAAATTCCTACTATACAAACTTTAATCAACTTAGGGCAGTTATAAAGACTGCCCAAGGTTGGTTATCCAGACGAATATTTAGATTATTTTGTTTTAGATTATTTTTTTAATAGAAAAGGAGATTTGAACAATGGGAGTTAATTTAAGAGGAAGAAGCTTTTTAAAATTATTAGATTTCACACCGGCTGAAATCCGTTATTTATTAGACTTATCCAAAAACTTCAAGGATTTAAAGAGAACTCATACACCACATAGATATCTGGAAGGAAAGAACATCGTATTGTTATTCGAAAAAACATCTACCAGAACAAGATGTTCCTTCGAAGTTGCAGGTTTAGACTTAGGTATGGGTGTAACCTACCTTGATCCGGGAAGTTCCCAGATGGGTAAAAAAGAGAGCATCGCTGATACCGCTCGTGTTCTTGGAAGAATGTATGATGGTATCGAGTATCGTGGATTCAGCCAGGAATTAGTTCAGCAGTTATCTGACTATGCAGGCGTTCCGGTATGGAATGGTTTAACCGATCAGTTCCATCCAACCCAGATGTTAGCAGACCTTCTGACCATCGAAGAGAAGCTTGGACACTTAAAAGGTGTAAACTTCACTTACATGGGAGATGCCAGAAACAACATGGGTAACTCTTTAATGGTTGCTTGTGCTAAGATGGGTCTTAACTTTACTGCATGTGCTCCGAAGGAATTATGGCCGGAAGAGTGGCTGGTTGAAGAGTGCAAGAAGATCGCAGCTGAGACCGGTGCATCTGTACGCTTAACAGAGGATGTAAAAGAAGGAACAACCGGAGCAGACGTTATCTATACTGATATCTGGGTATCCATGGGTGAGCCGGAAGAAGTTTGGGCAGAAAGAATCAAATTATTAAAACCATATCAGGTAAACAAAGAGCTTATGGCTAATGCAAAACCTGATGCAATCTTTATGCACTGCTTACCATCCTTCCATGACACCAACACCACCATCGGTGCTGATATCGCTAAGAAATTCGGCGTAAACGAAATGGAAGTAACAGACGAAGTATTCGAATCCAAACAGTCTGTAGTATTTGACGAAGCAGAGAACAGAATGCATACTATCAAAGCTGTAGTATACGCTACACTGTGCTAGTTTAACAGTTAAAGGAGAAAAGAAACATGGAAAGCAAGAAAATTGTGCTTGCATTAGGCGGAAATGCTCTGGGAAATAATGCAGAAGAACAGTTAGAGCTGGTAAAACATACTGCCAAAACAATTGTTGACCTCATTTCCCAGGGTCATAAAGTAGTAATTGGTCATGGAAACGGACCACAGGTCGGTATGATCAACAACGCTATGGAGTTTTCCGCTACTCAGGGTGGCAAGACACCATATATGCCATTTCCGGAGTGTGGCGCAATGTCTCAGGGTTATATTGGCTACCACTTACAGCAGGCTGTTCAGCAGGAACTGGCTGTGCGTGGAATCAAGAAAGAAGTTGCTTGTCTTGTAACACAGGTGGTTGTTGACCCCGCTGATAAGGCATTCGAGAAACCAACTAAACCAATCGGTTCCTTTATGACAAAGGAAGAAGCTGACAAGATCGCAGCCGAGAAAGGTTATACTTTCGTGGAAGATGCCGGAAGAGGATACAGACGGGTTGTTCCGTCTCCGCAGCCGAAGCGCATCGTGGAATTAGGTGTTGTGAACAAGTTAGTGGAAGATGACGTTGTGGTTATCACCGTTGGCGGCGGCGGAATCCCGGTTATTGAAACACCAAACGGTTTACAGGGAACTGCAGCAGTCATTGACAAAGACAAATCCTGTGCAAAATTAGCAGAGGATATGAATGCAGATATGCTGATGATCTTAACCGCAGTGGATCGTGTTTGCATTAACTTCAATAAGCCGGATCAGAAAGAACTTGCTGAAATGAACCTGGAAGATTGCGAACGCTATATTTCTGAAGGTCAGTTCGCTCCGGGAAGTATGCTTCCAAAGGTTGAGGCTTGTATGAACTTTGTGAAATCTGCCAATGGCAGAGAGGCATTGATCACCTCTCTGGAAAAAGCCGGACTTGCAATGAACGGTGAGACAGGTACCAAGATCGTAGCCAAATAGGAAGTAAAGCATTTTGGGACTATATAGCCATTTAGAATATGTATTTCTAAGGAAATGAATGATGGACCCGTTCCGGTACCCGAAAAGGGCCGGAACGGGAAAATTAGAATTAGAGATGCATAAATATTCATGTAAAATGGTTGTATATAAAAAAATAAGAGGAGAGAAATTATATGGAAAAGAAAGAAAAGAAGGGATTAAGAATGCCTTCAGCCTTTAGCATTTTGTTTATCATTATTGCTATTCTGGCTATCATTACCCACTTCATTCCCAGTGTTGAGAGTGCAAGCTTATCACAGTTTATCATGGCAGCACCAAAGGGATTTGTGGATGCTATTGATGTGTGCGTATTCGTACTTTGCATTGGTGGTTTCCTTGGAGTTGTTAACAAGACAGGCGCTCTTGATGCAGGAATCGCTACCATCGTTAAGAAGATGGGTGGAAACGAATTAATGTTAATTCCGATCCTGATGTTGATCTTTTCATTAGGCGGAACTACATATGGTATGTGTGAAGAGACCATGGCATTTTATGCTTTGATCGTAGGAACCATGATGGTAGCAGGTTTTGATGCTATGGTTGGAGCCGCTATCATTCTGTTGGGTGCCGGTGTAGGATGTTTAGGTTCTACCGTAAACCCATTCGCAGTTGGTGCAGCAGTTGATGCACTCAAAGGTGTAGATGTAGCTGTAAATCAGACCATCGTAATCGGTCTTGGAGCAATTCTTTGGCTTTCTTCTTTGGTTATCTCTATTATCTTTGTATACAGATATGCAAAGAAGGTTAAGAGCCAGGGCAGAACCATCCTTTCCGCAGCTGAGAAGGCAGCTTCTGAAGCTGAGTATTTAAGCGGAGAAAAGGGTGAAGAGGTTAAATTAACCGGTGCACAGAAAGCAACTTTGATCCTTTTTGCATTAAGCTTTGTGATCATGATCGTCAGCCTGATCCCATGGTGGAGCTTTGGAATCAATATGCCGTCCTGGACAGGCGTGTTAGTAGGCCTTCCGTTTGGTGACTGGTATTTCCAGGAGTTACAGGCTTGGTTCCTGATCATGGCAATTGTGATCGGTATTGTAAATAAATTCTCAGAGAGAGATATCGTAGCGGAATTCATCAACGGAGCAGCTGATATGATGAGCGTTGTACTTGTCATCGCTGTATCCAGAGGTATTTCCATCCTGATGACTGAAACAGGTCTGGATATGTATGTACTGGAGCATGCATCCAATGCATTAGCAGGTGTAAATACTACCGTCTTTACTGCAGGAAGCTATCTTGTATACATCGGTTTATCCTTCCTGATCCCGTCTACATCCGGTCTTGCAGCAGCTTCTATGCCGACCTTCGGAGCTCTTGCACAGTCTCTTGGATTAAGTCCGGAAGTAATGATCATGGTATTCTGTGGAGCATGTGGTGTTGTAAACCTGATCACCCCGACTTCTGCAGTGGTAATGGGAGGAACATCCCTTTCCAAGATCGAATACCCGACATGGGTTAAATTTGCACTTCCACTTTGCGGAATCTTAGTGGTAGCAAATGTTATCATTTTATCTATCGCGATGATGATCCTGTAATTGTGGGATAAGCAATAGAAAAGAAGAAAGTATATGGCGGATATAGTGTTCTATATCCGCCATATTCTAAACCTGCCGGAATAATACAACGGATAAAGAAAAAGAATGAGACAAAGGAGAGGAAAAATATGGAGTATAAAACAGAACTGCAGTATCAATTTTGCTCCAGAGTAGATGACAGAAAGTTTTGTTCTTTTGATTTAGAGATCATAGAAGAGAAAACCAGTCCGATCCTGCATCAGACATCACGATTCATATATATCAATAAGGGCAGTGGTATCATAAAGATCAATGAAAAACCGTATGAAATCCATGAAAATACCCTGATCACCTTATTGCCTTTTGATTGTACAGAAATCACACAAGTGGCATCAACGTTGCAGTATTATGTGGTAAAATACAATTTTGTTGTGGTTAATGATGCGATAAAGTCCATTTTTAATGTGGATAACCAGAAGGTGAGCATTTTGCAGCAGATGCACGACCATCCTGTGATCTACTGTGATGAAGCCACCAAAAGAGAAGTATGCAATATTTTTGACAGGATTAAGGGAGAAGTGGGGATAGAGTGTACACTGCAGTTTCCGGAAGAACAGGAACTGCGAAGCGTGTATATCGTTAATTTGCTTATTGAGCTTATGGTGGTAAGCCAGAGACAGGAAGTATCTGATGAAATGGTAAAGAAAAGTGCCACCAAAAAGGGAGAAAAGACGGAGATCTTCCGGTACATTTATACCCATTTAAGTGAGAAAATAACACTGAAAAAGTTGTCCAAGCTGTTTTATATGAGTGAGTCATCCATCAGCAAATATGTGATGGAGACCACGGGGCTTACGTTCAACAATTTGGTGAATGAAATAAAAGTTGCGAAGACACTGAACTATCTGATGTATACGGACTATACATTGGATCAGCTGGCAATGATCTTAGGATATGTGGATGCAGCTCATATATCCAAGGTGTTTGAGAGCCGTATCGGAGCCAAGATCAGTGAATACAGAAAAACCTACCAGACGGTACAGGAAATCTGTAATTTTGAAGAACGCCGGATCGGATATACCATTGTATCCTATATTGTGGATAACCACAAAGAGGAGATCACTGCACAGACCGTGGCAGATCGATTCGATATGACCGTGGTGGAATTAAATAAGATCCTGATCTTACAGGTGGAACACAATTTTCTGGAATTTTTACATATATTACGAATTAACTCAGCCTGCGAGCTTTTGGTGAAAACGGATATGACCATTACGGATATCGCCATTGAGGTGGGATTTAATACCGTAAAAACCTTTACCCGAAATTTTGTACAGCAAAAACATGTTACACCAAGTAATTACCGCTTGCAGGTTCAGGCTGAGAAAGGAGAAAGTGAAGAATGTTAAATGATGAAAACGCATTAAAGGTATCCTATGAAGATTTTGTAAACATGGATTTCCGGGTGGGAGAGATCATGTCCTGCGAGGAAGTAAAGAAATCAAAGAAGCTTCTTTGCTTTAAAGTACGTATCGGAGAAGACATTATGCAGATCTTATCGGGAGTAAAAGATCATTATTCTGTTGAAGAAGTTGTAGGAAAAAAAGTTATGGTCCTGACCAACTTAAAGCCTATTACCATGGCAGGAATGATATCGGAAGGAATGATCCTTTCGGCAGAGGACAGAGACGGAAACCTGTCTTTCATGGTGCCGGAACGATTCGTTGAGGTTGGTGCAGAAGTATGTTAAAACAAGAAACAGTAACCGATTATGTTAAAATTGTTTTGGGATGTTTTCTATTTGCCCTGTCAGTCAATCTGTTCGTGGTACCGGCAGGTATGTATAACGGAGGCATCTACGGTATTGCCCAGATCTTAAGAACCCTGATCGTGGATTATGCAAAAGTAAGCCTGCCTGCAGGTTTGGATATATCCGGTATCATCAATTTTTTGATGAATATTCCGTTGTTTTATGTTGCATATCGCTTTGTTTCCAGGCAGTTTTTTCAAAGAACGCTGATCGGACTTGTGATCCAGACTTTTTTCCTGTCTGTGATCCCGATTCCCGGTGCGCCGGTCTTTGAAGATCCTTTGCTGGATGCCCTGATCGGAGGTTTGCTTACAGGATATGGATTGGGATTGATCCTTCGCGCCAAGGGCTGCAGCGGAGGGGTGGATATCATCGGTATCTATTGTCTCAAAAAAGATATCAAAATTACGGTGGGAAAGATTTCCATTATCGTTAATGCGGTGGTATACTTAATCTGTGCATATTTATTCGACTTGAACATTGCATGTTATTCCGTGATCTATGCGGCGATCATCTCCTATACCATGGATAAGACCCATTACCAGAGTATCAATATGCTTTGTTTTATCGTAACAAGGAATAAGGAACTCCAGCACAGCCTGACCAAAGCGATCGGACGTGGAGTGACATACTGGGATGGCAAAGGTGCATTCACAGAAGAAGAGGTACTGGTGAATGCGGTGGTTATTTCCAAGTATGAGGTGAAGGAATTAAAGCGAATTGTGAATGAGATCGATCCGGATGCATTTGTTTTCATGAGCGAAGGGATCACGGTAGACGGCTACTACTTGAAGAAACTGTAAAAGAGTAGCGAATTGATACGGAGAGGTGAAAGATGAAAGAAACCAGTGGATTGAAAGCCAAGAATAATAATGTAAAAGAAATCCGCCAGGAGGCAATCCTGAATCTTATTGAAAATGAAAGGATTGCAACACAGAACGATCTGTCAAGACGCCTGACAGAAAATGGGTTTACGGTAACACAGGCGACAATATCCAGAGATATACGTGAATTACGGCTGGTCAAGGTTGCAGAGGCAGGAGGAGCCTATCATTATGCGGTGGGAAAGACTCAGGAAAAATATCAGGCATCCCACAAGTTCTACTCCATCTATCTTGCCTCCGTTGTAAAAGTAGATTATGCCAATAATCTGGTGGTCATAACCTGTTACACCGGAATGGCACAGGCCGTTTGTGCCTGTTTTGACAGCCTGGATTGGCAGGGCGTAGTAGGCACGGTTTCCGGGGATGACACGATTCTTATTGTCACCCGTGATGAGCAGACGGCCATGGAAATGGTAAAGAACCTGCGGGAGATCCGATAGGTTATTCTTCAAAAGTCAGGTCTACGATGGTCTGTCCGGCGACGTGGATCAATCCTTTGCCGTTAAGGCGAAGCTCAGGAATGACCGGAAGAGAGGCAAAAGCCAGGGTCATGAAAGGATCGATCCGGGTGTTTACACCCATATCACCGGCCAGCTGCTTCAACTGTTCCAGCTGCTGATCCACTTCTTTTGCGGACAATGGACTCATTAGTCCCGCAATGGGGAGTGCAAGACTTCCCAGGATGTGACCCTTATCTACAACAGCAAGACCACCTTCCATTTCTCGTACGGCGTTGGCCGCACAGGCAATGTCTTCGTCGGTGGTTCCGATTACAATCAGATTATGGGAGTCATGCGCCACACTGGAGGCGATGGCTCCTTTTTTCAGACCGTAACCCTGGACAAAACCGATGCCAATATGTCCTGTATGGTGATGACGTTCAAATACCACCATTTTCACAATGTCTTCGGAAAGGTTGACACCGGGAGCAACACCGGGCTGCTCACTCCAGTTGGCGATCACTTCTTTGGTCAACAGTTGATGGGCCGTTAACCCGATCACCCGGAGCTTAGAGCTTGGATTGGGAACGCGAAGTCTGGCAGGATCAACCGGATCCATATGGAAGGAATGGAGTACCCTTGCGTAATCCGTTTCTTCTTTTAGAGCAGCCAGCTTTCCTACGGGGGAGGATCCTCTGCGTATATCGGGACATATCTGCCCGTCTTTAGCCACCAACTGTCCATTGACATAGGTGGCCAAAACTTTCATGGAAGTAAGATCTTTCACTACGGCCAGATTTGCACGATAGCCGGGAGCAATAGCACCAACATCTTCCAGTTTGAAGTAAACGGCCGGATTATAGGAAGCCATTTTTACCGCAACAATGGGATCGACACCCAGATGTACGGCCTTGCGGATGATCTCGTCAATGTGACCGTGGTAAAGAAGATCGCCGGGATGTTTATCATCGGTAACGAACATACAGCGCTGTGCATAAGGCATTTTACAAAGCCCGATCAGAGCTTCCAGGTTGTGGGCTGCGGTACCTTCGCGGATCATGATCCACTGACCCAGTGCAAGTTTTTCCATGCCTTCTTCCGGGGTAGAACATTCATGGTCTGACTGCACGCCGGCAGCTATGTATGCATTAAGAAGCTTTCCGGAAAGTCCGGGGGCATGACCGTCAATGCGTTTATGGGCGTTCATGGTATATAAGACCTTGTCCAAAACGGATTGTGAGCCATCTGCGGTGGCATAGGCATCCATTAATTCTGCCAGTCCGCGAACCTGTTCCTTCTCCATATAAGGAGCCAGATCACCGGCCAATAAGGTGGCTCCCGCTTCATCCATGGGGTTTGCCGGGACACAGGAAGGGAGCATATAGTAAACAGGCAGGGTAAGATCCCTGCTTTTTTCCATCATGTACTGTAATCCTACGGTTCCTGCAACGTTGGCAATCTCGTGAGGATCTGCAAAAATACCGGTAGTACCGTGAGGTAACAGGGCATCCTGTAAATGTTCGGGATTCAACATGGTGGACTCAATGTGAATATGTCCATCCATAAGGCCGGGGATCAAAATGGCATCCTGAAGGTCGACTTCGTTTTCGCCGTCATAGTGACCGATCCCTGCGATATAACCGTCACACAAAGCAATATCCGCCTGTTCTGTTTTTTCGGTAAAAACATTGACATAGCGGGCATTTTTGAATACCAGCTGTGCTTTTGTCCTGCCGTTCGCAGTTTCAATTCGATTCCGCAGATCTTTCTTTTCCATAGTCACCTGTCTTTCTTATACGTTGTCATTGGAAAGGCCGGAATGGTAGTTCCGGTTTCCCAGAAAATTCTTTAAGTCCCGTAAAAGGTCCGGGGCGTAGCCTGCTTTACGGGAGGAAAAAAGGCGGTCGGCTTTGGCCAGAGCCTTAAGGTAATCTTTTCGTGCATCCTCAAACAGATCGAAAAAGCTGGCATTACTGGTGATTTCCGGTTTCCAGGGATTGTGCCAGGTCTGTTTATCTACGTTACACACATCCTGTGAGATCTTGGGTGTGTCTGTGGGGATCAATGGTGAAATCGGGTAATATCCCCAGAACAGTCTTTCAAGTTTTCTTATAACCGGTCGTTTCAAACCATGCTGATCCGACAGGGCAAAGGTACCCAGACGCATGGACAATACAGCAACCTTCAAAATAGAGTAGTTGCTGAACTTTTCGGGAAATGTCATGCAAAGTGCCTTGGAAAGCAGGGTTGAAACCACGTCCCATTGCTTGCCCGACAGACGGATCACCTGATGTTGGGGGAGCTGGGATGGCTTGCAATGCAGATAATGGTCCAGAAGCTTCCGGTCCAGTTCCGTTTCAAATTCAATGTGTTTGCTGTAGTAGCGCTGGTTTTTCTTCATATGAAAATCGGTGAGGCAATAGACATAAGGATGGCAGGTGCAATCCAGGTAATAATGACCAAGGAAACCTGCCACATAAGCCTCGGCGATCTGACGTTCTTCAAGATCCTCGAAAGAATCGCAGGTTTCCAGTAGATGGAACAAAAAGCAACCGGTACGCTGCTCATGAAGAATAGATCCTAAGTTTTGTTTATGGAAAACATAGGAGGGGAGAAAGTAGAATAAAAAGTCCGGGCCTTCCAGTCCCAGGCAATAGGCACGCTTTTCCTCTCCTATGACTTGTTTCAAATAGTGTTGTTTTATGTGAGGATACGTAGTGGTCCCAAACAGATAGTGGGTGTAAAATCCAGGCATAAAAGCACCTCCTCTCAAAAACAGATTCCCAAGTAATTGAAAAGATTATAGCACTTTAGGCCATCAGAATCAAACTGTACCATTAAATGTACAGTAAAATTGTTATAATTCCCGTACAAAAACACACAAAAAAACAAAAAAATGAATAAACCTGATAAGAAAGGGGCGCGAAATATGACAGAAAAAAAGAAATGTGGTATAATGAGCGAGAAGGAGCAGGAGCAGGCTTCTGCCTGCTTCCTGCAAACAGCGAATTATACCACAAGCAAAGCTTGTGGTATAATGGCGATAGACTTTGATGGAACATTGTGCGAGGATGCTTTTCCGGGCATAGGGCAGCCAAACTGGCCACTGATCCTTTATTTGAAGGAAAAACAGCGCGAAGGCAGTAAACTCATCCTTTGGACCTGCCGCTGCGGAAATGCACTAACAGAAGCAGTTGACTGGTGTAAAAAGCACGGACTTGTTTTTGATGCCGTAAATGCCAATGTTCCTGAAAATATATTACAATACGGTGGCTCGGATTCACGAAAGATCTATGCGGATGTTTATATTGATGACAGGGCAGAAAACTGGACCTGCATCTGCAAAAACCAGATGAAAGAGGCATAGGAGAACGCAAAAGATAATGGGAAGACCGGAACGCTGCCAAAGAACCCGGGAGGCAGAATGGAAAAAGAATTCGGATTTGGAGTCGACATAGGGGGAACCAGTTGCAAGATTGGTTTGTTTGATAAAGAGGGAAATTTACTGGAGAAGTGGCAGATACATACCCATCGGGAGAATTGTGGAGAGAGCATCTTACGGGATGTGGCAGAGTCCGTTATGGACAAAATGAAAGAACGCACAATCTCCTGTGAACAGGTCATCGGCATTGGAGTGGGAATTCCCGGTCCGGTGTCAGAAAATGGCAAGGTCGGACGTGTGACCAATATCGAATGGGACCAGAAAGATGTGGCCGGTGAACTGGGGGAACTTACCGGGGTGAAGGTTCGGGTCGGAAATGATGCCAACGTTGCGGCGCTGGGAGAATATGTACATGGCAGTGGGCAGGGAAAGAAGAGCCTTGTGTTGTTGACTTTGGGAACCGGAGTAGGTGGCGGTGTAGTTATGAACGGAAGGATCGTCCATGGTGCCAACGGAGCAGGCGGCGAGATCGGACATATCAAAGTGTCGGAAGATGAGATTGAAACCTGCGGATGTGGTAAAACCGGTTGCCTGGAGCAGTATGCCTCTGCTACGGGCATTGTGAGAATGGCCAAAAACACATTGAGAAGTGACAGCCGTCCTACGATCCTTAAAGAGGAAGGATTAACTGCCAAGGATGTGTTTGATGCAGCCAGACAGAAAGATGAGTTGGCCATGGAAATCGTGGAGAGGGTAGGAAAGATCCTTGGAAAAGCCATTGCAGATGTGGCAAGTATCCTGGATCCTTCTATTATCGTATTGGGCGGCGGAGTGTCCAAAGCCGGTGATGTACTGGTAGATGTGGTAACAAAATATTATCGGAAATACACTTTCCATGCCTGTGAGAATACCCCGATCGTAGAAGCAAGCCTGGGTAACGATGCCGGAATTTATGGCTGCATGGGTCTGCTTTTAACAGAATAAAGACACCATCATAAAGGGAAAAGGAGAGGTGTACGGCCATGGAAAAAAATCGAGGATTTTTCGAAAAATACAAATATTGCGGGGAATGTAAGAAAATGCTTCCTGAAGAATATGAGTATGAATACTGTCCCCAGTGCATAGAGCAGCGGCTGTTTCGGGAAGTACGGGACTATATCCGTGCCAATAACGTGACGGAGTACGATGTGGCGGAAGAGTTCCAGTTGCCGGTGCGCAGAGTTAAGGCATGGATCCGGGAAGGAAGGATCCAGTATCAGGAAGATGGAGAAAAACAGGTGATCGGATCCAGATGTGCACGGTGTGGCGAACTGATCACCATTGGAACGTTTTGCCCCAAATGTATTAAATATATGCAGACACCTAAGGGTACACTGACTACGGGATTTGAGAAGATCGATGCGTCTAAAATGCGGTTTTTGGATGAAAAACATAAGAATGAATAAAAGAGGATGAAGGTCATGCAGGTAACATTAGGAAAAACTAATATTACGGTAAACAAAAACGGATTCGGAGCACTTCCCATTCAGAGAATCTCCAAAGAAGACGCCAAAAAGCTGATCCTGAAGGCCTATGATGCCGGGATCCGCTTTTTTGATACTGCCAGGTATTACTCCGATAGCGAAGAAAAATTAGGATATGCTCTGCAGGGTATCCGGGATCAGGTGTATATTGCCACCAAAACCGGCGCACAGACTCCGGAGCAGTTCTGGAAAGAGCTTGAGACATCGCTCCATAATCTTGGAACCGACTATATTGATATTTATCAGTTCCACAATCCGGACTTCTGCCCTAAGCCGGGAGACGGAAGCGGATTGTATGAATGTATGTTGGAAGCCAAAATGCAAGGCAAGATCCGTCATATCGGATTGACCAATCATAGACTGGCAGTGGCAAAGGAGTGTATTGAATCTGATCTTTATGATACACTGCAGTTTCCGTTCAGTTACCTGGCTTCTGACAAGGAGATGGAGCTGGTAAAGGGCTGCGAAGCGCATAATATGGGATTTATCGCCATGAAAGCCTTGGCAGGTGGACTGATCACTCATGCGGCGGCTGCTTATGGTTTCATGATGCAGTATGACCATGTGATCCCTATCTGGGGCGTACAGCGTGAGCGGGAACTGGACGAGTTCCTTGCGTTTATGGATACGAAACCGGAGATGACGCAGGAGATCAAAGATCTCATCGAAGCAGACAGAAAAGAGCTTACCGGAGAATTCTGCCGCGGATGCGGATACTGCATGCCCTGTCCGGCAGGGATTGAGATCAATAACTGCGCCCGAATGTCTTTGATGATCCGCCGGGCACCATCTGCGGATCAATTAACGGAAGAAATGCAGGAAAAAATGCGTAAGATTGAGCATTGTATGCATTGTAACCAGTGTAAGAGTAAGTGCCCTTACGGACTGGACACTCCGGAGCTGTTAAAGAAAAACTACGAAGATTACAAAAAAATCCTGGCCGGTGAGATTGATGTTACCACCAGACCAGGAGAATAAAAGTATCGAAAATCAGATAACATAGCAGTAGATACAGAAGAAATGGAGGATGCTGCCTGCCAGCACGAAAAAGTGCCACAGGGAGTGCATATAACGAACCTTGCTGCCGATGCCATAGATCACAGCTCCAAGGGTATAAGCAATGCCACCCCAGAGAAGCAGGCGGATGCCGGATGCGGCAAGGTTAGCCTGCAATACAGGAAACGTGATGACAACGCACCAGCCCATAGCAAGATAGCATACCATGGACAGGGCTTTGAATCGCTCTACATCCAGAGCGTTCAGAACAATTCCGAAAAGCGCTGCGGCCCAGATTACACCAAATAAAGTCCAGCCTATGGTTCCGTGTAGGGTAACCAGGGTGAAGGGGGTATAGGTTCCCGCGATCAGCAGGAAAATGGTGCAGTGGTCACAGATCCGCAGGATCCGTTTGGCGATTCCCGGACGGACACCGTGGTAGGTGGCGGACATAGCATATAGAATAGTCAGGCTAAGTCCAAATACGATGCTTCCGGCCAGTGCATAAGGATCGTGATGCAGGGTGGAACGGATTACACACAGGATCAGTGCAGTGAGCCCTAATGCGGCTCCTACACCGTGAGAAATGGTGTTGATCAGTTCTTCGGATAATGTATAGTCAGGAATGGGAATCTTTTGTTCTAATCGTTGTATTGCTGCTGTTGACATGACAAATGCCTCCTTTTAAAACTAGAAAAACTATATAACGTGGTTTTCGATACTACATTACATCATAACGAAAAATATGTCAAGAGGAATATAATGTTTGAATTGTTTGATACTCCGGAAATCTCCATAGACCGGCTGGCGGATCTGCATCCGTCACACTATATATTATGTGACATCCGGGATGAAGTATCCCATCTGTACGGCTGTATCCCAAATTCCGTGTCCATGCCGGATATTGTGGAACAAGCTAAGGCGGGGACTTTGGATAAATCCGCAAGTTATGTGCTGTATTGCATGAAAGGTGTGAACAGTGAAGAGGCTGTGGAGCAGCTGCAGGAAGCCGGATATGATGCGGTGAGCCTTGCAGGTGGCTACAGTAGCTGGCTGGTGTCTTCTTATAAAGAAGATTACGGAGAAAAAACCAAAGAGGTAGAACTTAGTATCCGGAAGAAATTTCATAAAGAATTATTTACACCCTTTGCAAAAGCTATTAACCGGTATGAGCTTTTACAGGAAGGGGACAAGGTGGCAGTGTGCATATCCGGTGGAAAAGATTCCATGCTGATGGCCAAGCTTTTTCAGGAGTTGCAGCGCCACAATAAATTTCAGTTTGAATTAGTATTTCTGGTGATGGATCCGGGTTACAGTGAGGTCAACCGGCTGGTGATCGAGAAAAATGCCCGGATGCTTAACGTGCCGATCACTATCTTTGAATCCTCTATTTTTGATGCGGTATATGAGATTGAGAAATCCCCTTGTTACCTGTGTGCCAGAATGCGCCGGGGACATTTATATAACAAAGCAAAAGAATTAGGCTGCAATAAAATTGCCCTGGGGCATCATTATGATGATGTGATCGAGACCATTCTCATGGGAATGCTGTACGGTGCCCAGGTCCAGACGATGATGCCGAAACTTCACAGTACTAATTTTGAGGGCATGGAGCTGATACGCCCCATGTATCTTATACGGGAAGCGGACATCCTGCGGTGGCGGGATTACAACGGGCTACATTTTATCCAGTGTGCCTGTCATTTCACGGATACCTGTTCTTCCTGCCGGGAGGACGGTACGTCAGCATCCAAGCGTATGGAGACGAAGAGGATCATTGCCCAGATGAAAAAGTTCAATCCTTACGTGGAAGGAAATATTTTCAAAAGCGTGGAGAATGTTAATCTGAACACGATCATCGCTTACAAAGACAAAGAAGGGAATCGTCATAGTTTTCTGGAAGAGTATGACGGATAACGCATAAAAGACCTCCATTTACAGATACTATTTCCATCAGTGGAAAGTAAAGTAAATGGAGGAATTTTTATATGAAAGCAACTGGAATCGTGCGTAGAATAGATGATCTCGGCCGTGTGGTGGTGCCAAAAGAAATCCGTAGAACCTTGCGGATCCGTGAAGGTGACCCCATGGAAATTTTTACCGGTCGGGAGGGAGAAGTGGTGTTGAAAAAATATTCTCCCCTGGGAGAAATGTGGCAGTTTGCCCAGCGCTTTGTACAGGTATTATCCAGAGAGACCAAAACCCTGGCCATTATCACAGACCGGGATCAGGTGATCGCCGCCAGCGGGACCGGGAAAAAAGAGTATGAACAAAAAAGAATCAGCCGCGAGCTGGAAGAGGCCATGAAGGAGCGGGCACGCTTTTTGAGCAAGGCAGGACAGTGCCCGGCCATTCCTGTGGTAGAAGATGAGCCACAAGAAGCACCGGAGCAGATCGTCTGCACGATCCTCAGCGAGGGGGATGCTATTGGTGCAGTGGTCCTTCTTAGCAGGGAGCAGGGATTTCTCACACCGGCGGACCAGAAGCTGGCCATTACCGTGGCGGATTTTCTGGGGGGACAGTACGAGTCCTAGATTGACAGAAAAGGGCCGGTCGGCCGGGCTGCATAAAATCTATTTTTTTATAAATAAGAAGACAAACCCTTTCCTACAGGCAGTATAATTTGGTACAATATCTGCAGAGAGGAAAGGGTTTTTTCATGGCGAAAAAGAACAGAAAGAAAAAGAGGCATCGTGTTTTTTGGGCCTTTGTAAAACTACAGATCGTGCTAATGATCCTGGTGCTGGGAGCAGTGGGATACTATTATCTGGGCGGCTACGCCAAAAAGGTAGAGGCCCTTCATAAAGAGGCATTGGAACTGGCGGATTCATCTACCTACGAAACTTTTTGCGCGACCCAGACGACACTGGTGTACGATGTAAACGGGGAACTGATCTCTACGGTTAAGGGAGAAAAGGACGTATACTACGTGAAGTTTGGAGATATCCCGGCGGACGTAGTGAATGCCATCATCAGTATTGAGGATAAGAAATTTTATAAGCATATCGGAATTGATTTTCAGGCCATTGCCCGGGCGGCTATTGCCATGGTGCGTAACGGAGAGGTGACCCAGGGAGGAAGCACCATCACCCAGCAGCTGGCCCGGACGGTATTTCTGAGTAATGAACGGACCTGGCAGCGAAAAGTGGAGGAGATCTACATTGCGCTGGAACTGGAACGGGTCTATTCCAAAAATGAGATTTTGGAATTTTACCTGAATAATGTATATTTTGCCAACGGATATTATGGCATTGAGGCGGCCAGCAGGGGATACTTCAATAAATCCGTGGATGAGCTGACCTTGTCCCAGATCGCCTATTTGTGTGCCATACCCAATAATCCCACGTTGTACGATCCTCTGACCAATCATGAGAATACGCTGAAGCGCCGTGACCGGATCTTATATCAGATGTGGACGGACGGAGTGATCGGAGATAACCGTTATGAGGAAGCCCTTAACGAAAATGTGACGCTAAATCGCCCCAAAACCAAACGGAACAACTATGTGGAGACGTTTACCTATTATTGTGCCATCCGGGAACTAATGAAACAAAGCGGCTTTGAGTTTCAGAATAGCTTCGCTACAGTGAAAGAGCGGGAAGCTTACGAAGAGGCGTATGATGCGGCGTATAAGGAGTGCCAGAGCAGCCTGTTTACTGCGGGTTACCGGATCTATACCTCCATTGATCTAACACAGCAGAAAAAGCTTCAGAAGGCCATTGATTCCAATCTTTCGGAGTATAAGGCAACCAATGATGAGGGGGTGTATAAGCTTCAGAGTGCGGGAGTCTGTATTGATAACGAAACCGGTCGGGTGACCGCCATTGTGGGAGGAAGGTCGCAGGATTATTCAGGATATACCTTAAACCGTGCTTTTCAGAGTTTCCGACAGCCCGGCAGTGCTATTAAGCCCCTGATCGTGTATACACCGCAATTGGAGCGTGATTACACACCGGATAGCATTGTGACAGATCAGGAAATCGAAGACGGTCCCAAATCCTCCAGCTATATGGGAGATATCACCTTGCGCACTGCGGTGGAATACTCCAGAAACTCTGTGGCATGGCAGCTCTTTGACGAGTTGACACCCCAGGTGGGATTACAGTACCTTCTGGATATGAATTTTTCCAAGATAGACAGCAATGACTACTATCTGCCGGCAGCGTTAGGTGGTCTTTACAAAGGTGTGTCAGCATTGGAAATGGCATCGGCCTATGCAACGCTGGAAAATGACGGGTTCTACCGGGAACCCACCTGTATTGTAAAGATCACGGATGCAAACGGAAATGTGATCCTGGAAACAGAGCAGGAAGAAGTCAGCGTGTATAAAACCAATGCCGCAAGGATGATGACGGATATCCTGACGGGAGTTCTAACAAAAGGAACGGCCAAGGGAAAAGGCATTTCCCAGATGCCGACTGCAGGAAAAACGGGAACCACCAACGAAAACAAAGACGGCTGGTTTGTGGGATATTCCTATTACTATACCACCAGTATCTGGGTTGGGTACGATACGCCCAAGAAATTGAGTAAACTGCAGGGAGCCAGCTACCCGGCACAGATCTGGCATGATTACATGGAAAAAATCCACGAGGGGCTGGACGAAGTAGACTTCATGCCATATGTAGATTATAAGAATCAAAAAATCGACAGTACCTATGAGGGGCAGGAAGAAACACAGGAAGATACAGAATGATCAGATGCAAAAGGCCCCTGCCGGATTTGGCAGGG
>JBJEKY010000016.1:0-27484 GCA_051878875.1 Lachnospiraceae bacterium
CTTACGCTGATGAAGGGTGATAAGGTTATCGAGCTGCTTAAAATAGACTCCAATTTTCTCTTGCTCTTCTATATCTTGTGGTACAATCATTTCAGCATTTTTTACAACATCTGAATTTATCGACTCAAAGGTTGAACCCGCAGCCATCTTTTTCCAATAGCCATCTGAATCCATTTTCACAAGTGACTGATATACAAATTCATTACCTTTAATTCCTGCGACTCCTCTTCCAAGTACCACATCATAAGCTGTTTTTCCCATTGCTCCTGCTGGAGCACGAACGCTCATAATTAAGTCTCCTGCTTGAGCTGTTTTTGTTTTCTGAGTTGTCCAAATTCTTGGATACACCCAACCACCTCTCAAATCTGCATTTCCTTGTACTAAGATATAATCACTTGGTTCTTCACTATATGTTGAACCATCCGGTGATTGTCCCATTGTAACCTGACACATATCTCCCAGCTTACGCTGTTCCCAAGCATCAGTGAATCCCTGAAAACGAATGGCCGGTTTTTGTTCTTTTTTATCCATTCCAGATACCTCCAAACATTTTCTTGAGTTCAGCTATTCCCTGCATATCAAAATCGTTTCCTGTAAGCATGTCTAACATACTGCATAATTCTTTTTCCGTCTCGGAAATCTGTTGTTCAATCTCGGATAAGGTTGTGTCATACTTGGAAATCAGTTTTTCCAATCGGGATACAAAATCACTTACAATACTATCCGGCAATTTGGATAGGCTGTCCAGCATAGGAATGATCCACTTTTCCTTCAAAAGTTCATATACCTGCGCGTCTGTCAGGTTTTCAATGGTTTCCTTTGTTTTCATATGTAAAGCAGCGCCCTTATCTTTTATCTGTTTTTTGAGTCTTTTTTCCTCTTCATTGTAATCTGAAACACGCTTTAAAACATCAAAAACATCCTCTTCTACTTCTTTTGCCTTGATAGCCTTCTTAACCTCAGCCCACACGAAGAAGGTTTTATCCTCACTGATAAACTCTTTCTCTTTTTCTTCTTCCGAAAGAGCATCCAATGCTTCTTCATAACCGGACATGATCTCAGATAATCTGTCTTCATCCTTCTTTAAATCTGTCAGATCATCGGAAAGGAGCATCTTCTGTACCAGTTCAAATGGCAATACATGACCAATCCATCCATCCTGAACTTCCTGATCTTTTCCGTCTTTCTTTTTTGCAATCAGATTCGGATCGACCTGCTTTGTAGCCTCAAATCCTTCTGTTTGGATGATTTCCAGATCGATCGCGATTTTATTCCAGTCATCATCTAAAATCTGATATGCTTCGTATTTGTCTACAAGAGGCATTCTCTCCAGGCTGGAAAATACGTTCTCGCTTAAAACAGATTCCTCTTTGGAAATGTTTATCTCGCTCATGGATTGAAGAAGTTCCTTTTCCACAAACTCATCAAATCCTTCAAAAGCGGAAGCGTAATTCCTGATAAAGTTCTGAACTCCGGAATGCTCCTGAACTTCTCTTTTAATGTCTTCTGTCCTAAGGTCAAAATATGCTTCATTTCGTTTCCGGAATAATGCCTCCTTTAATCCAGGAAAAGCGTCCCAATACTCATGAAGCTCCTCTATCTCCCCAGCCGGGATTCCTCCAAACATAGAGGCATAGATATCCCAATTCTCTGCTTTTTCAGAGGAATCGACATATCTGGGTATGTTTAGATTATAGTCATTTTCACGGATTTCATCCCGGGATACCACGCGGGAGAATTTTTCCACGCTCTGTCTGTTTGTTACAACATCTGTGATTTTTTTAATATCGGATGAGCGTAGTTTATTATTTTTCCCGGATTTTTCAAATCCCTTGGAGGCATCAATGATCAAAACATCCGTCTGGGGCCGTTTCTGCTTCAATACCATGATAATAGTTGGAATACCTGTTCCAAAAAAAATGTTTGCAGGCAATCCGATTACTGCATCAATATGGTTTTTTTCAATCAGATTCTTTCTGATCTCTCCTTCTTCTCCGCCACGGAACAAGACACCATGCGGGAGCACAATCGTCATGATTCCATCCGGTTTTAAATGATACAGGTCGTGCAAAAGGAACGCATAATCTGCTTTTGATTTTGGTGCCAGTCCAAATCCCGCATATCTTGGATCGGACTCCCTTCCTGCAGGATTCCAATTCTGTGAATACGGAGGATTGGAAACGACTGCATCCACGTAAAGAGGTTCATAGGTTCCGATGGGATCGCTTTCGTCAAAATAAGGCCAGTCCTCTTCCAGGGTGTCACCATTTCTGACTGCGATGTTATCAGGTTTTATTCCCCTCATCACCAGATTCATACGTGTCAGGTTAAAGGTGTTTTCTTTCAGCTCCTGTGCATAATACTTGACATGATCGCTGTTCCCCATGTTCTTGGATACAGATTTTCCTATATTGATAAGCAGGGATCCGGATCCACTGGTTGGGTCATATATTTTAATTTCTGTTTTTTCTTTTAAATGCTCCGCCACGATTTCCGACATCAACAAAGAAACCTCATGTGGCGTGTAAAACTCGCCTGCCTTTTTTCCTGCATTTGCTGCAAAATTGGAGATCAGATACTCATAAATAAAACCAAGCACATCATAATCCTGTTTTCCGTCCATTGGAATATCCTTGATCAGATACAGTAAATCGCTGATTGCCTTCGTCTGAGAATTGGAACTGTCACCAAGTTTTGACAATCCGGTCTGTAGCGTGTCAAATACTCCACTGAAAACCTTCTTATGGGTAGGATTGATCATTCTGTTAAATGCGGATAACGCATCCCGGACATCTGCCACATTAAAATCACTGCCTTTGGAAAGCCAGGTAGAAAACAGATTCTCGTAACTGATGAAATATCCTTTGTTTTTGCGAACATCATTTACCGTTTCCTCATCATCCAAGGTTACTGTATTTAGATCCTCATCTGTATACCCCAACTCTTTCAGATACTTAATCTCCATATCTGATAAGAATTTGTAAAAAATAAAACCTAAAATATAATCTTTATATTCATTTGCCTCAATCTTTGAGCGCATCTTATTAGCAGACTCCCATATTTTTGCTGCCAATTGCTGCTTATTCATGATCATTTCTCCTTGAATAAAGAATTCTATAAATCTATGGCTATTGTATCACTTTCAAGGATGAAGGCGCAATGATTTGTTGACTTACGCTGAACCTGATCAGATGTAAATAATTTCGTAAACAATGGGTGCTGCCGCAAGAATACGACAGCACCCATCTCATAATAAGCGCGACCAAAACCTCATCTTCGCCCAAAAAGTCTTCATTTCGTCTTAAAGAATATCAATATATTCCCCATTCAATGCCTTATTCATGCTTCTTACTGCACAGAACTTTCCGCACATGGAGCAGCTGTCCTCATGCTCCGGGGCACGGCTGTCACGGATGGCTCTGGCGGTTTCCGGATCAATGGAGCATTCCCATTGCTTCTCCCAGTCAAAGGTTCTTCTGGCATCTGCCATGGCATCATCCAGATCTCTTGCATGCGGCACTTTCTTGGCGATATCTGCCGCATGAGCCGCAATACGGGATGCAATGATACCCTGTTTCACATCCTCCACATTAGGAAGAGCCAGATGTTCCGCAGGTGTCACGTAACAGAGAAATGCTGCTCCGCTTGCCGCTGCAATAGCTCCGCCAATAGCAGAGGTGATGTGATCATAGCCCGGAGCAATATCCGTTACGATGGGACCTAACACATAAAATGGAGCTCCCATACAGAGAGTCTGCTGCATTTTCATATTTGCTTCGATCTGATCCATTGGCAAATGTCCCGGACCTTCAACCATAACCTGGACATCCTTTTCCCATGCCCTCTTGGTCAGTTCGCCAAGACGGACCAGTTCCTCAATCTGGCATACGTCACTGCCGTCAGCAAGACAGCCCGGACGACAGGCATCCCCCAGTGAAATGGTCACATCGTATTCACGGCAGATATCCAGGATCTCATCGAAATACTCATAGAACGGATTCTCCTGCCCTGTCATACTCATCCATGCGAACACAAGAGAACCGCCACGGGAGACAATATTCATCTTCCGTTTGTGCTTTTTGATCTGCTCAATGGTCTTACGTGTGATACCGCAGTGGAGGGTCACAAAATCAACCCCGTCTTCTGCATGAAGACGGATTACGTCGATAAAATCCTTTGCAGATAAGGTAGCAAGATCCCTCTGATAGTGGATCACACTGTCATAAACCGGAACGGTTCCGATCATCGCGGGGCACTCGCTGGTCAACTTTCTACGAAATGGCTGGGTATTACCGTGAGAAGACAGATCCATGATCGCTTCTGCTCCCATATCCACAGCAGCCATGACTTTCTGCATCTCAATATCATAATCCTTACAATCCCTGGATACACCCAGATTAACATTGATCTTCGTACGTAACATGGAACCCACTCCATTGGGGTCAATGCAGGTGTGAAGCCGGTTCGCACAGATCACCACCTGTCCCCTTGCTACCAGATCACGGATTTCTTCTTCACTTCTATACTCTTTTGCGGCAACTGCCTTCATTTCAGGCGTAATGATACCGCGTTTTGCGGCATCCATCTGTGTTGTATAATTTCTCATTTCTCTATTCCTTTCAAACTGTTTCTTTTTCTTCTGCATAAGAAGAATGTAAATCAAAATTATGCATCAGGGGACCGGCACCCTTACCCAGATCAAGGTTGGCGGCAAGTGCACCGGACAGGTAATCCTTTGCCCGTCGGACGGCCTCACAAACCGTGTACCCTTTGGCAAGATTGGCGGCAATGGCACTGGAAAGAGTACATCCTGTACCATGGGTATTGGAATTGTCAACTCTCCTGCCTTCAAACCACATCATTTCACCGCTATGAACCAGCAAGTCATTGGCATCATTCACCCTGTGACCGCCTTTCAATAATACCCCACAGCCATACATTTTGTTTAGTTTTTCTGCGGCAACGGACATATCCTTACTGTCTTTTATCGTATGTCCGGAAAGGATTTCTGCCTCCGGGATATTCGGTGTTATGAGGGTTGCTATTGGAAACAAAAGCTCCGTCATACTCTCTACCGCGTCGTTTTTTACCAAAGATGCACCACTGGTTGCTACCATCACCGGGTCCACCACGATATTTCCTGCTCCGTAATGGTGCAGGCAGTCTGCGATCACCCGGATCAATTCCGTAGAAGAAACCATACCGATCTTCACCGCATCCGGAAAAATATCTTCAAATACCGCATCAATCTGATCCCTTAAGAAATCCGGTGTTGTCTCCTCGATTGCCCTTACACCGGTGGTATTTTGTGCCGTCAGCGCGGTAATTGCACTCATGGCATACACCCCATTCATGGTCATGGTCTTAAGATCGGCCTGAATTCCCGCACCGCCGCAGGAATCACTGCCTGCGATTGTTAATGCTGTTTTCATTGCATTTCCCCCATCTTATTTCTGTATCTCTTTCAAGCGGAGGAATCCTTCCTTGAGCTGTCTTGCAGCCTGCTTTGGATCTTCTGCCTTCATAATGGCGGATACCGCGCAAATGCCTGCAATGGGAATTCCCTCCAGAATGTCTATGTTATCCTTATTCAAACCACCGATGGCATTCACCGGAATCGGTACCGCATCGCAGATTTCCCTAAGGGTATCTGTGCTTGTCAACACCGTTTTGACCTTTGTGGTCGTGGGATAAATAGCCCCAACCCCAAGGTAATCTGCCCCCTGTTCATAAGCTTCTAATGCCTGGGGCACAGTCTTGGTGGTAGCCCCTATGATCTTGTTTTCACCCATCAATCTGCGTGCTGTTTCAACCGGCATATCGCTTTGTCCCACATGCACGCCCTCCGCATCAATGGCAAGGGCAACGTCTACACGGTCATCAATGATCAACGGAACCTGATATCGTTTTGCTACGATATGAACTTTTTCGGCAAGTTCCATATAATCCCTTGTTGATTTCTCCTTTTCCCGAAGCTGGAGAATAGTCGCTCCGCCTTGCAGCGCCTGCTCCACGCGGTATAAGAACTCCTCTTCGGAATACTTGGTGCTGTCAGTTATAAAATATAGACTTGTATCAAACTCTCTCATCCGTTTCCCCTCACATATACAGATAATCGTTTAAAACAGGCTGCAGACCTTCCCCGGTGATATCCCGGTACATCTTATCAAGACTGCGGTTATCGTCGATCTCAAACTGCTCGTCCCCCTGCGCCTTATTTGTTTCTTTTCCGCTGTATTTACTTTCATGATCCCCGATACCGGTGGAAACCCCTGCGGAAACCTTTGTGGCAGCGATTTTTACGATCCCGTCACGAAATGCCGCGCTCTCACGGGATGATACCGTGATCCCCACATAGGGCAAGAAAATCCGGTAAGCACAAAGTACCTGGCAAAGCTGCTTTTCGTGAACATTAAGCGGGTTGATCTTGTCATTGTTGATAATGGGACGAAGCCTCGGGCAGGACAATGACATTTCTGCATGGGGGTATTTACGCTGCAGATAATAAACATGCAGTGCACTTGCCAATGCGTCCTTACGAAAGTCCGATAATCCCAGGAGCGCAGAAAAAGCAACGCCCCTCATTCCCCCACGAAGTGCACGTTCCTGTGCATCAAACCGATAGGGCCAGATCCGCTTATGTCCCATGAGATGAAGTTGTTCGTATTTGTCTGTGTCATACGTTTCCTGGAACACTGTTACATAGTCCGCACCACATTCATGAAGATACTTGTATTCATCCGTATTTACCGGATAAATCTCCAGTCCCACCATGCGAAAATACTTACGTGCCAGCTTGCAGGCCTCACCAATATATTCCACATCACTCTGCCCCCGGCTCTCTCCCGTAAGGATCAGGATTTCTTCCATTCCGCTGTCTGCAATGATCTTCATTTCCTTTTCGATCTGCTCCATGGAAAGCTTCATCCGTTTGATGTTGTTATAGCAATTAAATCCGCAGTAAACACAATAGTTTTCGCAATAATTAGCGATGTAAAGAGGGGTGAACAGATAAACCGTATTTCCAAAATGCTTACCGGTTTCCATTCTCGCCCTCTGGGCCATCTGCTCAAGATATGGCTCCGCTGCAGGAGATAAAAGCGCTTTAAAATCCTCAATGGAGCAGGTATCATGCTCCAGGGCTGCTCTGACATCCTTTGCCGTATATACGGACGGATCATAGGAATTCATGTGCTCCATAACATGACTGCAGACATCGGAGTTAATGATCTCCATTCCCGGAAGATATTCCATATGGTTCTGACGGGATGATGGATCTTTCTCCAGGCGATGCTTTTTTTCCAGTGCTTCGGGGGATAAAACTTCTGAATCGATAAAAAACTGATTTTCCATTTTCTCCACCCCTTAATCTCTCAGGAATCCTGTCAGCGGATCTGAGGCAGCCGCTCCTCTGGTCAACACCCGGCCAAGTCCGGCAAGATAAGCCTTCCGTCCTGCTTCAATGGCATCTTTAAAAGCAGATGCCATCATAGGAAGATCTCCTGCTGTTGCAAGTGCCGTATTTGCCATGATCGCAGCTGCTCCCATCTCCATTGCCTCGCAGGCCTGAGAGGGTCTTCCGATCCCGGCATCAACAATGATGGGCAGATCGATCTCGTCAATGAGTATCTGTATGAATTCTCTGGTTGCCAGACCCTTGTTGGATCCTATCGGGGATGCTAACGGCATGATGGTTGCCGCCCCCGCATTCACAAGGTCTCTGGCGACATTGAGATCCGGATACATATAGGGCATTACCACGAATCCTTCCTTTGCAAGGATCTGTGTTGCCCTGATGGTCTCCTGATTATCCGGGAGAAGATACTTGGAATCTCTCATGATCTCCACCTTAATAAAATCACCGCATCCCAGTTCCCTTGCCAGCCTTGCTATACGGACTGCTTCCTCGGCATTCCTTGCCCCGCTGGTATTGGGAAGTAATGTTACTCCCTTGGGAATGTAATCAAGAATGTTTTCCTGTTCTTTGGTATTTGCCCTTCGGACCGCCAGCGTAATAATCTGTGCACCGGCATCTTTTATGGCTGCCTCAATAAGCTTCATGGAATACTTACCGGAGCCTAATATAAAGCGGGAATCAAATTCATGCCCGCCTATGACCAGCTTATCATTCTCCATTATGAAGTCCTTCTTTCTCTAAGTTTTGTGCTTTCTCTGTTATAATACGAAGCACCGCATGCGCCTGATGGGCAGCGCAGAGCATGACACGGGAGGCAACAAGGCTTCCCTCTTCTTCCACATCACTATTCCCATCCCCGCACAGATAAAAGCGTTCTGTTATCTTTCGCGTCCTGATATCATTTGCACTGCCCAGACCTGCCATACCGGATGCAGCAACAAGATATTTCTCCGGCATGTTCTGAAAAACAAGGTCCGTCAACATTGCTTTACACCGGGCGCTATCAAATGCCTCGCATAAAATGTCTGCGTCCTTAAGCAGTTCCACCGCATTATCTTCATCAATACGTACCGTATGTAGCACAAGCTCCGTGTAGGGCGCGATTTCCCTTAGATTTTCCGCCAACGCCTCTGTCTTATATCTTCCAATCTGTCCGGCTTTGTACTGCTGGCGATGAAGATTGGTGATATCCACCCGGTCATAATCGATGAGTAGCAATTTACCAATGCCTGCGCGGGCAAGTGCAATGGCAATATTGGAACCGAGTCCCCCAAGACCGCATACTGCCACCGTTGCATGGCTTATTTTTTCCTGATTCTCTCTTCCATGCCTTTGCTCCAGTGCCCTGTACCATTCTTCTCTTGTGGGTATCACTCTAGCCACCTCCTACAAAACTTACAACTTCAATACTGTCCCCGTCTTGAAGTAACGTTCCCTCATATTGCGCCTTCGGAACGATGTCTCCGTTTCTCTCCACCGCGATCCGACCGGGATCATATGTCGTTGTTGCAAGGTAGTCTGCCAGTGACCGGCCTGCAATATCCAGGTTTTCCCCGTTTACTTTTACCACTTTCTCACCCCAATACTTCTTTATTTGTGACAACATTTCCCTTTACCCAAGTTTCCTAAAGCAAAAAAAACGGAAGCCGCCCTGATGGGTAACTTCCGTTAAAAATACGCTATTCCAGGCATCCCTACGTTGGCATTATCCAAATCAGGTTATCGGTCGAAGGTCTTACCTTCCTCTCAGCCCGTTTACGAGCTCCCGTCTGTTTTATTGTCCAGTTAATAATAACGCTTCTTTTTCTTAATTGCAAGCTATTTATTTTGCAAGTTCTGTCATGATCGCATTACTGCGATTTACAAATCTGGTCATTTCTTCCGGATTCAGAGGCCTATTCGCCAATACAGCCAGATCGTAAAGCTGTTCACAGAACATGTTGGCTTTTTCCGAATCCTTGTTGTTAAGGATATATTTTACCAGCTGGTTATTTAAGTTTAAGGTCAGAGTCTCATCTGCACCAAAGCCACCCATATCCATACCGGACATGCCATAAGCTCTCATCATATCTGCCATTCTTCTGCCTTCTTCAGACAGAGTTAACATAGAGGAGATGTTTTCATCCTTTAACTTCTGTACCTGAACGGTGAGCTGGTCTTTGGAAAGAGCTTTCTTGAATACTTCAGATAAAGATTCCTGAGCTTCTTTTAACTCGTTCTCATCCACATCTTCTTTAGCTGCTTCGTTCATTTCCGCATCGATACGCATGAACTTGTAGTTCTGATTCCTGCGCTCTAACTGAGTGATGAAAGACGTATCGATATTGTGATTTAAGATCACTGCCTGAGTCCCGTTTGCCTTAAACAGGTTGATGTACTGGCTCTGCTGCAGTTCATCGGTAACATAATAAACGGTGTGACGGGTATCTTTTTCTTCCTCGTCTTCTGCTGGCTCGTCGATGCCTTCCGCATCAGAAGATCCGGTAGGATCCTCATCTCCGGCTTTCTCCTCAGCGGAAACTCCCTCGCCGGATTCTTCGGAAGCATTCTGATCCTCTGCCGGTTCCTCTTCCTTCACAAGAAGTTCCGGCAGGGTCAGATATTCTCCCTCCAGGTTCTTGAACAGGATGTAATCGTTCATCTTATCGCAGAACTTCTCATCCTTCAAACAGCCATATTTAATGAACGGACTGATATCATCCCAGAATTTCTCGTAATTCTCTTTGTCGGTCTTGCACATTCCGATAAGCTTATCTGCCACTTTCTTGGAGATATAATCGGAAATCTTCTTTACAAAACCGTCATTCTGCAGTGCGGAACGGGAAACGTTAAGCGGCAGATCCGGACAGTCAATGACACCTTTTAATAACATCAGGAATTCCGGAATGACTTCTTTGATGTTATCTGCAATAAAGACCTGATTGTTGTACAGCTTAATGGTTCCTTCGATAGAATCATACTCGGTGTTGATCTTAGGGAAGTACAGGATTCCTTTTAAGTTAAACGGATAGTCCATGTTTAAATGGATCCAGAATAACGGCTCCTTGTAGTCCATAAATACTTTCCGGTAAAACTCCTTATACTCCTCATCCGTACAGTCACTTGGATTTTGGGTCCACAGCGGCTGAGTCTCGTTCAGAGGTACCGGACGTTTTTTGATCTTTAATTTTTCCGTACGTGGAGAAACCACAACGGTTTCTTTGGTTCCGTCCTCGTTTTCTTTTTCCTCTGTCTTCTCTTCCTCTACAATGGTCTCCACCACTTCATCGGTATCTAATTTGTCTTCCGGAGCAATGGTTTCAAACTGCGGCTCGGCATTGGCATTGGTGAGATAGATTTCGGTAGGCATAAAGGAACAATACTTCTTCAATACCTCGCGAACCCGGTATTCATTGGCAAATTCCAGGCAGTCTTCGTTTAAGAACAAGGTGATCTTTGTTCCTACCTCTGCCTTATCCCCTTCACCCATTTCATATTCGGTTCCGCCGTCACATTCCCAGTGTACCGGTACCGCATCCTTCTTGTAAGATAAGGTATCAATATGTACCTCATCGGCTACCATGAATGCAGAATAGAATCCTAAACCGAAATGTCCGATGATCTGGTCCTCATTGGTTTTATCTTTATATTTGTTAAGGAAATCCGTTGCACCGGAAAAAGCGATCTGATTAATGTATTCCTCTACTTCTTCTGCAGTCATTCCCAGACCGTTATCAATAAAGGTCAATGTCTTTTCCTTATCGTTGGTGATCACTTCAATCTTAGCCTTGTAATCTTCCGGAAGCTCATACTCACCCATCATGTCCAATTTCTTTAACTTGGTAATCGCATCACAACCGTTTGATACCAGTTCTCTTGCAAAAATATCATGGTCTGAATACAACCATTTTTTAATGATCGGAAAAATATTTTCGCTGTTGATCGATAAATTTCCCTGTCTGTTTTCCATCTTTTCTTCCTCCTGCTCTTTTCTGGATTGTGTTACAATCGCTTTTTTGTAAACCGGAATTTTTGATCCGGCTGGTGTTCAAGAAGTAATGTTAGACCATAGGGAAAGAAAAGTCAATAGAAAATTAGCACTCTTTTCGCAAGAGTGCTAACATTTAATAAAAAGTTTATAATTTATCCTGATTTTCACCGGCTACACATACTTTGATCAGGTTTGTGGTTCCTGATACACCCACCGGAACTCCGGCTGTGATCACTGCCACATCTCCGGATTTAAGCAAGCCTACCTTCAATGCTTCCTCTACGGAATCATCGAATAATTCATCTACACTTTCACGCTTTTTCAACAACAACGGAATCGCTCCCCAGGTTAGATTTAACTGCCTGCACACATTCTCCGTTACCGCAAAACAAATGATCGGGCTGGCCGGACGATACTTGGAGATCATATGAGCGGTACGTCCGGATTTGGTTACCGTGATAATGGCGGCCGCATTTAAGTCCATGGCCGTCATACAGGTGGCATGGGAAATGGCACTGGTAATATCCGGATTGTTCATGTTATCGCGTTTTTTAAATCTGGCAGCATAATCAATGTTGTTTTCGGTTGCCAGGGCAATCTTTACCATCGTCTTAAGTGCTTCCACCGGATAGGCTCCGGATGCCGTCTCTCCGGAAAGCATGATGGCACTGGTTCCGTCAAAAATAGCATTGGCCACATCCGTGGTCTCCGCTCTTGTGGGACGTGGGTTCTTCATCATGGAATCCAGCATCTGCGTTGCGGTGATCACCACTTTTCCGGCATTATATACCTTGCGGATGATCGACTTCTGGATCAAGGGAACTTCTTCAAATGGGATCTCTACACCCATGTCTCCCCTTGCCACCATGATGCCGTCTGCCACGTTCAGGATCTCATCGATGTTGTTGACACCCTGCATATTTTCAATCTTGGCAATAATATTAATGGTCTTACAGTCGCGCTCCTTCAGGATCTTGCGGATCTCCAAAATATCCTCAGCGGATCTTACAAAGGAAGCTGCAATGAAATCAAAACCGTTATCAATAGCAAATAAAATATCCTCCCGGTCTTTAGAACTGATATATGGCATATTCAGTTCTACGTTGGGAACATTGACACCTTTTTTGTTAGAAAGAACGCCATCATTTTTTACTTCACAGACAATATCCTGTTCTGTGACATTCTTCACCAGAAGCTCCACCAATCCGTCGTCAATAAGGATGCTGTCCCCGGCCTTTACGTCTTTTACAAGCTCTTTATAGGTAATGCTTACCCGCTGCTCATCTCCCGGAATATCCTGAACTGTCAGCGTAAATTCCTGCCCTTTCTTCAAAGACACCTTACCTTCTGCAAAATCCCGGATCCTGATCTCCGGACCTTTCGTATCCAGCAAAGCAGCCACATATCTTCCCGCTTTTTTGCGGGCATCCTTTAACCGGTTTAACCGTCCGAGCTGCTCTTCATGGTCTCCGTGGGAAAAATTGAAGCGGGCAACATCCATGCCCTCTTCTACCAGCTTTTCCAGTACGCCGTCTTTATCTGTTGCAGGTCCTAACGTACATACGATCTTCGTTTTTCTATAGTTCATGGTTTTTCTCATCCTCCCTCGTTATTTCCTGTTCTTCCATTGTTGTATAAGTAAAGAATCTCCATGCTCCCAACAGGAACAGGGCAATTCCAAACCCACGCGAAATCGGCCAAAGCACATTGTCAAATGTAATGAATCTTGGCAGCATGATCAGGATCACCGCCAACGCAATATAAACCACAAGTCTGAGCAGAGAGGTTTTAGGGGGCTTTTTATCCCCGAATATCTTAAGCATCATGGTCTGATCCAGGAATACCAGGCCACCGAAAATAAACATACCTCCTGCGTAATTCACCGGCTCTTTTCCCGCCGGAAGATACCAGGAGAAAATACTGATGATGATCCCTGCACCTATACTAATAATACTGTTTCTGATTACTTTTCCGCTCATAGATCACTCCTGTTTCAAAAATCCCAAATATTGTTCAAACACGTCAAAAAAGCTATCCGTGGTCAGTTTTACCTCTGCATCTACCGTAAACCCATCCCAGAGTTTATGGTTGTAAGTGGAGGAAAGGTTGGAGCAAAACTGCGCATATACATTATCAAACGTCTCCGAAGCACGTTCTTTTACGATGGTGATCTTATTTTCCTCTGTCAGTTCACGGTCTATTTTTTCCACTACTTCATAGAAATAATACTTTCCGTCCTCTTCCACACACCGGGAAATATCTCCGTCTCCAAGACTGGCCAGGGCTTCATTGACTGCATCGCTGTTGTCCTGTTTATATAAGGTTATCTTGGAATTTGAAGAAGAGCTGTAGTAGCTGGCCAGACTTTCAAAACTTTCGCCCTTTTCAATCTTCTTCTCTACTGTTTTGGCAGTTTCCTCATCGGTTACCACGATCTGCCGTACCACCATTACCCTGGCATCATCATCACTGACTTCTTCATCCACACCACCGGTAAGTTTTGTGTACAGCTTCGTAGCAAGCGCCAGATCCGAATAAAGCTCTGTCAAAGACGTTCTGGATACGTTCAAATAACGGATCTCTTCCTTACTCAAAGAATCGTAATATGTCTCTGCGGCTTCACTTACCGCTTTTTCTTCCTCCTCCGTCAGGGAAATTCCCTTTTCCTGCGCTAAAAGTACCATGGTCTTCATCTTGGCCAACTGGTTTAGCGTCACATCCTTTACGTAATCCTCCATGTTTTTACCGCTATGATCTTCCTGCCAGGTACGGGAACCATAAATATCTGCATAAAGATTCCTGTAATTAACAAGAAACACTTTGGCATCCGACAAACTACAATCCTCATTCTGGATCCTGAACACCGTGGAGTCATTCAATTGTGAGGTCCATACCACCTCTGTATTTCCAATCCCGCAGCCGCAAAGCAGGGTAACACACACCATCGCCGATGCTACTGCAGTTCTTACTTTCTTCTTGATCATAGTCCCTCTTATCCTTCCACTACCAGGAATCTTCCCCGGCTTAATGGGAATACCTCACTCTGGGACAGCAGCTCTTCGTCATCCATTCCATAAGCATCCATGCCCGCTTCTTCAAAATATTCCCGGACTTCTTTTAAACTGTCGCAGACCACTGCCATGCAGTCCGAAAGAAATGCATCTGCATCCTCTAAAGTCTCCATTTCCTTCCTTCCCAGAAGTTGTTCCTGATTCTCAAGAAACACTTCCAAACACTCCTGTTCGTACTCAAACATTCTCTATTCCTCCTTATCAACAACCGGTTCCGGTCTGATTCCCCATTCTCGAAGTTTTTGGCATACCAACCCTAACGGAAGGCCTACCACATTGTTATAATCGCCTGTAATCCCCTTGATATATGCGGCAAAAGCTCCCTGGATGCCGTAAGCTCCTGCCTTGTCTTTGCAATCTCCGCTTCGGATGTAAGCCCGAATTTCGTCCTCCGTCATAGGATAAACTTCCACCCGGGTGGTCTGGGCAAAGCTTTCGGTTATTCGTTTTCCATCCTCTGTAACCCTGATCAGACATACACCGGTGCTGACCTCATGGACATTGCCCTGGATACGGCTTAACATGGAAAAAGCATCCTCTTCATCCACCGGCTTTCCCAGGATCTGACCATCTATGGCTACCACGGTATCTGCTCCCATAAATAAAAGCTCTTTCCCTTTATATTCCGCCTCTCCCAGTAACCGGTCCGCTACCTCTTCTGCCTTACCTGCAGCAAGGCTTTTCACGATCTCCTCCGGCGTTGTTCCCTGCATGACCTCTTCGCCGCATGCCGGACACACGGTAAAGTGATACCCAACCTGATCAAGCAGTTCCCGCCTCCTGGGAGACGCGCTGGCTAAAATAATCTCTGTCTTCATAGTATCTAAATTTATCCTTCAATTTTTATGCACTTTTCACAAGCTTCCTTTCCTATTATAGTTAGGAAATCAGGGTACGTCAATGACTTCCTGTAAGGAAAAAGAATACAGGCAGACCCGTACCACAGGCTTTAAAAACTGCTTTTCTAAGGCATGTTTATACAGTTCCATCTGCTTTGCATAGCGCTTTAAAAGTTCCTCCCCACAGTTCACGGCATCCGTCTTATAATCCAGCAACACGATGCCCTCTTCTGTTTCCATAAAAACATCAATGATTCCCTGTACCAGAACAAGATCCTCGCTGTCCATTTCTATGCCGGCTTCCTTCGGAGGAATACCCATGACAAAAGGTTGTTCCTTACGTAGTTTCTTCTTCATGGCACAATCCACTGCAAGATGCCCGATTTCACTTTGGAAAAATGCAAGGATTCCTTTAGGATCCGTAAGTTCAAACATAGATTCATTGATCAATCCCTCGGACAAAAGAGATGCAATCTCGCATTTCACGGTCTCCAGCGTAAGGTTTTTCGTAAATCCCCCTGCAAAATCCATACATTCCAGAACCCGGTGCATGGCAGTTCCCCGCATGGCTCCGCGGTTTTCTTCCGGAATTGCTCCCAGAAAAGCCGGAATGGTCTTTGTTCCGGTTTTTTTCATAAACTCCGGTACCGCGTCTTTGGTTCCTTCGCCCGTCAGTTGAGGCTCCTCCCAATCTTCCCCGGAAGCTCCCTGATCCAAAAGATCCTGTGCAAAAGCCCGTTCCATGAAATGATGTTTGATCTCTGACACCGACATCTTCTGCTTTAAATCCAGCTCCTTCTTATGGTGGTACTCCTTTGAAAACTGCTCTCTGATCCTTTCCTGTCCTTCCTTCGTCCCCGCCGGCTCTTTTATCAGTTCCGCCAGACGGAACCGGTCCACAGCTTCTTCCAGGGCGCATGGCTCTCCCGGTTCATGCTCTTTCAGAGTAAAATCAGCCCGGGTGTGAGCCAAATTGTCATATAGCAATGGCAAGATCCACTGATAGAAACTGCCCGCCCGCAGTTTACTGCTATAGGTAAGGCGGTGTTCTTCGTTTAACATCAGGGCACTTTTCTGCCTGATCTTGTTAAGATCCCGCACTGCACCGGTCAGGATCAGTTTCTCTTTCGCTCTGGTTAATGCCACGTAAAGAACCCGGATCTCCTCCGCAAGATTATCCGCTTTCAGGACCGATTTCATGGCTGCCATGTCAAGACTTTCTCTGGTGATCCTCCGCTTTGCATCGGTATATTTTAAGGCGATCCCATATCGTCCGTCCGTGATCAGGGCTTCCCTGCTTTCTCCATTATAGAAAACATTACCCAACCCGGCTACGATCACAATAGGGAATTCCAATCCCTTACTTTTATGTATGGTCATAAGCCGTACCGCATCCTGCCCATCCGAAGTACCACCTTCTGACAGGTCCATATCATATTCCTTCAATTTATCAATATAGCGCAGAAAATGGAATAACCCATGATAACTGGTCTGTTCGTAGGCTTTGGCCCGCTGCACCAGAATGTCCAGATTCATTCTGCGCATCTGTCCCTGGGGCATCATCTGGACGTAGTCATAATATCCGGTTTTCTCATACAGCTCCTGCAACAATTCATGAATGGGAAGGTACACTGCCATCTTCCTGAATTCCTGAAGCAGTTGAAAAAAGTCTCCCAGTTTTTCTCCGATCCCGTCCGCCTTATCATAACACTGCACCGCCTCAAAAAACGTACTCTCAGGTGCCATCGCACGAATCTGCGCCAACTGCTTTTTGCTAAGTCCCACCATGGGGGATGCCAGCACTGCTGCCAACGGAATATCCTGCCGATAATTATCCAGCACCTGTAAAAAAGACAGGACACAGGAAACTTCCGGTGTTTTAAAATATCCTGTTTTTTCCAGATCCACCACAGGGATTCCCTGTGCCTTTAGCTCCTCGGATATTCCTTTTGACAGGTTCTTTTTTCGAAGCAGGATCACAATATCCGAATAGCGGACCGGACGGTAGTCTTCTCCTTCTGTCACCCGGCCATCTTCCATCAGTTGGCGGATCTTTTCTGCAATGGCACCGGCTTCTGCCACCTCTTTCTTTTCTTCCAGGGTTTTGCCATCCGCCACCACCACCGTAGCTTCGAACAGATCATCCAGCTGTCTGTCGTAGGATGCCCCATATTTGAGGCTTGCATGTTCATCATAGGGCACTTCTCCCAGATCTTCCTGCATCAATCCATCAAAAATATAGTTGCTAAACCGTAAAACCTGCTGCCTGCTGCGGAAGTTCAAATCCAGATCGATCTTCTGATCCTCACTGTCCTCATACCGGTAGCGTCTGTATTTCTCAATAAACAGTTCCGGCTTTGCCTGACGGAACCGGTAAATACTCTGCTTCACATCACCTACCATGAACAGATTCTTCTTTCCTGCTGTCTCCCCGGAAATCGCAGTTAAAATAGCCTCCTGCAGAGCATTGGAATCCTGATACTCGTCGATCATGATTTCACGAAACTTCTTCCGGTACTGCTCAGCCACCGGAGATACTACCCCCTCCTCGTCATATAAGATGTTCAGGGTAAAATGTTCCAGATCTCCAAAATCCACCACGTTACGGTTTTGCTTCTCTTTCGCAAAGGCTTCCATGAACCTGCGGCTCATCCGGCATAATACCCGGATCTGGGGCTGCATTTCAAGATGGTCTTTTACCACCTGGTCGCCGGGCAGGAAAAAGCTATTTTCTTTGAGCTTTTTCACAATATCTTTAGCCTCGTCTCTGGCAGCCTTGGCCTCCTCTTTAATCTCTGCCTCTTCCTCCGTCAGCTTACTCAACCTGGGCATGGTTGGAAACTTGTATTCCTGCAAAGCGGTATAAAAGGTCTCATACTGCTGTGCTTTTGTCAGAAAAGAAAGGCTGTCAGAAAGCTCTTGAAGATCTGCAGTCAGTTTCTTTAATCCTTCCAGATCCCGGCAATGGGTCTGTGCCCTGCGCAAAAGTTCCACGGCATCGGTCATTTTCTTTCTGGCATCCTGTAAGAGAAGATCCACCAGTTTCAGATCTTCCGGTACATGGATCTTTGCAGGGTCGTAATCCTCTTCACACTCCGAGAGCCATTTTTCCGGCCAGGGGCAGGACTGCGCAGTGGCAAACATCCGATACACGAAACTGCTTAAAGCATCATCCGTTTTGCCTTGTGTATAGCGTTCCACAAAATCCAGAAAATCAGGGTCCGCTTCCTGATAGAATTCTCCCAAAACCCGTTCCATCACATCTTCCATGATCAGGGTCCGTTCGTTTTCGTCCACGATCCGAAAACCGGGCTCTAAATCCAGCAGGTAGAAATGTTCCTTCAGAAACTGCAGACAGAATCCGTCAATGGTGGTGATCTGCGCACTGTGTACCAATGAAACCTGTCTTTGCAGGTGTGCATTTCCGGAATCTTCTTTCAGACGTTGCTGTAAAGAATTCATAACACGGGTCTTCATCTCCGCTGCCGCAGCGTTGGTAAACGTCACCACCAGCAGTTCATCAATATCCATGGGATTGGTTTTATCTGTAACCATCTGACAGATGCGCTCTACCAGTACGGCTGTTTTTCCGGATCCTGCCGCCGCAGATACCAGGAGGTTTCGGTCTCTTTTCTCAATGACCTGCTTCTGGGCCTTTGTATATTCTATTGCCATGTTACTCCTCCTTTCCCTCCGGACGTTTCTCTAAATCGCTGCCCTTTGTATGCTCTATCCCTGCCTTTTCAAGTTCCTGCTCCATTTTAGCAAGGATCTCTTCCTCATTCCCCTGGGTTTCTTTCCTCACACACTCTGCATGGAATCTCTGGTCAAATCCACAGACCTGACGATAGTCACAGTATTCGCAGCAGGTGCTGTCTCCCATGGCAATGGGGCTTAAAGTAAGATCTCCCGAAACCATCTCCTCCCCCAGTTCATGGATCTTATAACGTGTATAGTCCGAGAGGGTGTGAAGATGTGCACCATAGGTTTTACTCTTCTTGGAAGTACTTTCGTCTTCCTCATTTGTTCCTGCACCGTCCAGCCGAAGTTCATCATATAACAATGCATCGATCTCCCGGTCACTGGTATTTATGTCCACCTTGACCAAAGGATCCTTCATCCGGTAATAATACACCCCGTCGCAAACCACATTCTGACCCGGATGCTGCCCGCTAAGCAGCTCTCCTGCTGCATGCTCATATGTCATCAGCTGTAGCTGGGTTCCGTCATAAACCTGTCCCGGTGAAAGAGCCGTGTTTCCGCTTTTATAGTCAATAACCCGGTAATACAGGGTATCCTGCTCTTTTCGGGTATCGATCCGGTCGATCTTTCCGGTAAGTGCAAGCCCGAATCCTCCGGACAGTTGAAGGGTTTTGTCTTCCCCGGATTTTAAGGTGAATTTTTTCTCACAGGAAGCGGGTACAAATCCGGCCGACTCCATCTGTTTTGCCATCGCCCAGGCCGCCCGTTTCACGATCCTTATTAAGCGCTCGATCTGATAACGGTTTCTGGCTGTTTCATATAAATACACCTGATTTAAGTCCGCCACTGCATCCATCACTGCCTTGGATGCATACTCTTCCCGTACTCCCGCCGGAATCGAGCAATAGGTATACTGATCCTGTTCTACATAACGGGAATAGTTTTCCATGGCGCAGTGAAACAGGGTTCCCATATCCAGCATGGTATAGTTCCCCGTCTGACGCTCTTTTAACTTTAATCCATAAGAAAGAAAATGCTGCATATTGCACCGGGCAAAACTCTCAAGCCGGGTTACACTTCCTAATATCTGCCTGCCATAAAGCTGCTCTACCAGCTCTTTTCCCAGCTGCTCCCCATAAAGACTGTCTTCTGCCGCCTGCTGCAACCTTTGCATCCGTTGTTTATATTCCGGCCGGTTTAGGAAGTAATAGAAATATTCCTGTTCTTCCGGATCCGCCCCATGCTCTACCATATTGGAAAATGCAAGCTCCGGTGTAAAATTCCATTCCGCCGGATCCACACCATTTCCTTCTTCCACCTGTAACAAAGGGAACAAGGCTCTCACCGTATCGATAAGATAAGACGGTTTCATGGCTTCCCCGGCCATATTGTGCCGCGCATAGGTGATGTACAGTGCCTCCTGGGGTTTGCTCATGATCATGTACAGATAAAACCGTTGCATGAAGATACGGTCTCTGGGACCTGCCGCCAGTTCCATACCCAGCTCTGTCAATTGTGCACGTTCCGTCTGGGTAAGACAGATGCTTCCGGTACTGACCCTTGGGATTACCCCTTCATTGACTCCCACCAGGAACAGCACTTTTACATGCTCCAGTCTGGTCCGTTCCATATCTCCCAGGATCACACAATCTCTTCCTGCGGGAATTACAGATACTTTCAGGGCATCCAGTCCTGCCGAAAAGATTTTTTGAAATTCTTCAAAGGGCACGGCTTCTTCATCCATCAATGCCACATATTTATCCAAAAGGTCCATCACAAGTCCGTAGATCTGCCCATACTCCCGCGCCCGCTGAGGCTGTCCTTGTTCATTCAGACGATCTGCCCATACATTAAGCTTCTCTTCAATCTGTAATCCGTCCACCAGACGATACAGGCTCTCTGCCAGTTCCCTCACCGGACGGGTTGTAGTCTCCCACTTAAGAATCTCTCCGAACGGTTCCATGAACCGCTGCCGGATCTCATTGATCCTGTCCAATTCTTCCAGCGTATATCCCTGAGGCTGAAAAGAAAAGGGCTCCTGATACCGCCTGCTCCCCCGTATCCTTGCGGCCAGACAGTAGTTTTCCAGGATTTCCACCTCTTCCACAGAAAGATTACTCAATCCTGTCTTCAGATACCGGAACACCGCTTCATAGGAAAAATCAAGGCGTACCATATCCATGACACCCTTTAACAACTCTGTAAAAGCGTTGTAGGTGATCTTCTTTTTCTGATCGATAAAAAAAGGAATCCCCGCTTTTTGAAACACACCCTTGATCTCATCCGCATAGGTTTCAAGATCGCCGGTAACAATAGCCATATCGTGATAGCGAAGTCCCTGTCCGGTATAGGCATGGATTTTTCCTGCCACATATAAAAGTTCTTCCTTCGGATCTTTCAGTACTGTGATCTTCACATCATTCTGTTCCTGCTCAAAACTCTTTGAAGGAACGCGAAACAGATTTTCTTCCAATGCCGCCAGCCCCTGATGCCCGAAAAATCTCCTCTGGGAAGGAGCCGGCATGAGTACAGGATCTTTTACTTCCATTCCGGTTTCTTCTGCCAGACGCATCAGGGAGGCAATGTATTTCTTTCCCGGATAAAACAGTTCATGGCTTTCTCCAACCTTCATATAGTCTTCCCGGGTATCCACCGGCACAGTTGCATACAGATCCTTCACCATAGGTGCCCAGGCTTTTAGAAACCGCATCTGTACCGGTGTGAATCCGGTATAACCGTCAAATGCCACTACCGCATCCTTTAACAGGTTTGATTTGTGTGCCACCTCTGCCAGCATCACCAACAGCTTTTCGGCAGTTATATAGTTCCGGGAAAGGTATTCTTCCATTCCTTCATACAGAAGCTTTAAATCCCGGAGTTTGTAATACAAAAGACTCTGGGGCATTTCAGACAATGCCTCCTCAAGCTTTTGAATCGTCACATAATACTGGGCAAACTCCGTTAGCAGGGATTTGATCTGATCCAAGTATCCCGGTTTATCCAGATTTTTACGCAGCACTTTTAACTCCTGCTCCTTCTGTCTTGCAACCTTACGGATCACAAGCGTCTTTCCGATATCCTCAAGCACCTTGAGGTCCGAAATCCCCAGCTCATCAAACACCCGGTACGCAAGTCGTTCAAAGCTCAGAATATCAATATTCATGATACAGTGCCTGGGTTGCCGGTTTACAAACTCCATCTGGGTACTTAAGGTAAATTGCTCCGGTACCAGCATAAGATAGGTCTGCTCCGGATGTTTTGCCGCCTCCTCTATGATGTGTTCATACAACCAGCTTGATTTTCCGCTGCCTGCACCGCCAAGTATCATCTGCAATGCCATACTGTGTTTTCCTGCCTCACTTTTCTTTGTAGCACACGTGCTGCACCCGTTTGGATGCAGCACGCAATATGATTCCTATTTGTTCACTTTATGGTTTGCCATAAAAGCTTCAATCTCTTCTGTGGTCTTAATAATATCCTTAGACAGCACCTCACACCCGGTTTCGGTGATCAAAAGATCATCTTCAATACGGATTCCGATACTCTCTTCCTCAATGTAAAGTCCCGGCTCGTTGGTGATCACACAACCGGCTACCAGTTCCTTACCCTTGGAATGATAACAGTCATGTACATCCAGTCCTACGTGATGGGACACACCATGCATATAATATTTTTCCAGCTCGCTGTTTTCCTTGATCAGTCCAAGTTTCTTACATCCTTCTGCCAGTACTTCTTCACAAATCTCGTTCAACTTGCCTAACGTCATTCCCGGTTTGGCACTTTCCGCCACTTTACGGTTTGCAGCAAGTACCACATCGTATACGGCTTTCTGACGTTCCGTGTATTTACCGTTCACCGGATAGGTTCGGGTAATGTCAGAGCACCAGCCGTCTGCCTTACTTCCCAGATCCAATAACAATAAGGATCCGTCCTCACAATCGCACTGATTGGTTTCATAATGTAACATGGTTCCGTTATATCCGCTTCCCGCAATGGTTGGGAAGGATGGTCCGGAAGATCCTAAATATTTAATGGTTGCTTCGTAAATGGCCTGGGCCTGATATTCTTTCATACCGGGTTCTAAGCGTTTCATCACTTCCTCCAGACCCTTTCCGGTCATGTCCACTGCATGCCGGATCCGCTTTACTTCTTCCTCATCCTTTTTCATACGCAGCAAGGACGTGATATTGTAAAGATTCTGCATGGGTACACCGGGGAACCGCTCTTTAAACTCTTTTGCCTTCACTTCATTATAATCCGGCATATCCTCGTAGTCCTGACGGCACATATCAAAATAGATGGAACGGATCTTTCCCATTTTCGCATAAGAAGTCAGGCTCCTTGGAAGAGAATCAATATAGTATACGCCATTAATACCGCTGATCTTACTTGCTTCCTTTTTGGTCAGTTTTTTACCAAACCATTTTTCCATGGTAGGATCTGCCTCTTCAATAAACAAAAGATACTTCGGCTCCTTTTCTGTTTTATCCAACAGTAATGCCATATTATCTCTTGCAATATCAGTCAGGTAACGAAAATCCTTGTTTACCTCAAAATCCATATACTCATCTTCACTTACATGGATCTCCACGCCGGAATAGATCACGGCAATGGATCCTTCCTCCATCTGTTCCCAAACTGCCCTTCTTCGCTTTTCCAAATACTCTGTGCTCATTTTTGCGTTCTCCCTTCGTTTTTCCACAAGCAGGTCGCTACACACTTCCCATGCAGTCCTGCCCTGCTTACAAATAGTTGCTACTGCGGATAGTTCAGCCTCTCCGGCGTGATATCCGTCAGCACTTCCTCTAAATACTTTCCTGCAAGATACTTTGCCATAGGAAGGTTTAAATCAAGGTAATTGCCACAGTCCTTGGCTGCAGCCCCCGGGATCTGACCTTCATAATCCCGGATAAAGGTAAACATCTCCGTCAGCAGATCAAGGACATCTTTGGATTCATAGTCCCCTGCTAACAAAAGATAAAATCCGGTCCGGCATCCCATGGGGCCAAAGTACACACACTTATCTTTAAAATCTCTATGATTTCTTAAAAACGTTGCTCCCAGATGTTCAATGGCATGCATTTCTGCGGTATTCATCACCGGCTCAAAATTAGGTCTGGTCATGCGGATATCAAAAGTGGTGATCACCTCTTTGCCCACATGATCTTTCCGGGACACATACACTCCCGGAAGCAATCGTAAATGATCTACGGTAAAACTTGCTATTTTTTCCATTTCTTCTCCTGTCTGCACGTTCGTGTCGGCGAAAAAACGCCGTAATGCTTCTTTGTTCTTTATAACCGTCCTGCCAATTCGTAGATCAGCCGCACGGAATGCTCTACTGCTTTTTTCTCAAAGGTTGGATAATCCTCGGTGGCACTATCATCCGCTTTATCAGAAATAGCCCTTACTATAAGACATGGAACCTGATTTAAGTGAGCCGCATGTGCGATGGCCGCTCCTTCCATTTCCGTACAATACCCCTGAAAATGGTCTACCAACCACTGCTTTTTGTCTTTTTCCGCAATAAACTGGTCTCCGGTCAACACCCGGCCTTCAAACACCTGGATATCCGGATTCACTTTCTCACAGCACTCCTTTGCCACCTTCCGCAGCTTCTCGTCAGCTTCAAAAGAAAACTCCTTCATTCCCGGGATCTGTCCCAAAGGGTAACCAAAGGAAACCGCATCCATATCATGCTCCACTGCATCGGTTGCCAGAACCACATCTCCGATATTGATCTTCGCCTGCAGGGAACCGGCGATTCCTGTGTTGATCACGCAGTCCACGCCAAAGTGATCGATCAGGCACTGGGTACAGCAGGCTGCATTGACTTTTCCCACACCGGCCTGTACCACTACGACCTCTTTGCCATTTAAGATTCCGCGGTAAAACTCCATCCCTGCTTTCTTAAGGATGGTTACCTGTTCCATCTGTTCTTTCAGTCTGGCCACTTCCACATCCATGGCCCCGATCACACCTATCATTCTACGCTTCTCCTTCTTAAAGTCTTTCTATTTTACTTCTGCCTGAGTAATGTCACTTCCGAAATATTTCTGTGATAATTCACTTAACACGCCTTCCTCGGACAATTCCTGAATTGCTTTATTTAAGGCTTCCACCAGGCTTTCGTTCTGCTCACCTTTGCGTACAGGGATAGAAACCAGGGAAGCATCCTCTCCCAATGCCGCGATCTTTAATTTTGCCTCCGGATGTTCTTTCACATAATCGTAATAGGACACTTCCGCATTCAGGGTAGCATCAATTCTTCCGGACTCTAACAGTTCAATGGTCTGGATAAGATCATCCACTCCTGTGACCTCTGCGCCGTAACTTTCTGCCAGTTTCGCATAAGTACTCTGCAGGGTATTGGCGGTTTTCATTCCGTTAAGATCTTCAAAACTCTTGATCCTGTCATCATCCTCACGAACGATGATGGCGGTTCTCATATAGGCATAAGGATCTGTAAAGTTATACTTTTCCGCGCGCTCCTCATCTACCTCCACGCCATTGCAGGTAATATCATACCGTCCGGAATCGATTCCCGCAAAAATGCCGTCCCATTCCACTTCCACGAACTCTGCTTCCACACCAAGCTTTTCAGCGATGGCTCTTCCTACCTCCACATCAAAGCCTGTCAGTTCGTCTTTTTCATCATGATAGGTCCAGGGTGCCCAGGTTCCTTCTGTTGCAATAATGATAGATCCTCTCTCCTTAATCTGCGTGAGCAGATCTTTCTCACTATCTGCTTCATTTTTGTTGCTTCCGCATCCTGTCATGGCAACGCAGGATAGCACCATGGTTGCTGTCAATAATAATGCTGTCAATTTCTTTTTCATATTTATAGCTCTCCTTTCACATATCCTTTTGATTTAAATAATGAGCTAAAAACTCTTTGGTTCTTTCTTCTTTGGGTGTTTCGAAAAAGGCCTGCGCGCTTCCTTCTTCCACCACCTGACCCTGTTCCATGAAGATCACCTTGTTCGCTACATTTTTTGCAAAATTCATTTCATGGGTCACCACCACCATAGTCATGCCTTCTTTGGCCAGCTGGCGCATCACGGATAGCACTTCACCGATCAGCTCCGGATCCAATGCTGAGGTAGGTTCATCAAAATAGATGATCTCCGGATCTGTTGCCAGGGCCCGGGCAATGGCTACACGCTGTTGCTGTCCGCCGGATAACTGGTGGGGATAGTGATCCGCACGATCCAGCATACCAACTTTCTCAAGCATTTTCCTTCCGATCTCTTCCGCTTCGTCCTTCGGCATCTTTCTTGCTACGATCAGACCTTCGGTAACATTCTGCAATGCCGTTTTATTGCGGAACAGATTATAATTTTGAAAAACAAAGGCTGTTTTCTTTCGAAGCCTTAACATATCTTTCTTTCTGACACTATTTAGATCAATGTGTTCTCCGTCAAACACCATGGTCCCCGCGTCTGCGTGTTCCAAGAAATTCATGCAGCGCAAAAGTGTGGTCTTGCCGGATCCGCTGGGACCTAAAATGGCGATCACATCGCCTTTCTCCACCTTAAGGTCCACACCGCCTAACACCTTTAGGTCACCGAAGGATTTCTCAATTTTCTGTATCTCTAACATCTTTCACCTCCGGATCAGTCATATACATTTAGTTTCTTCTCTCCCCAATGCTGTAACCAGGTTAAAACCGTACAGAACATGAGATAAATAAAAGCTACTTCCAGATACAAGGCCAATGCCTCATAGGTTCTTGCCACAATACGCTGGGTAGCCATAAACATCTCCACACAGGTGATATTGGCAGCCAATGACGTGTCCTTCACCAGTGAGATCAGGGAATTGGACAACGGCGGAAAAGCAGTGCGAAGTGCCTGCGGTAAGATCAGTCTTCGGATGATCTGAAGGTACGACATGCCCACGCAGTACCCTGCTTCCATCTGCCCTTTGGGGACCGATTCAATAGCCGCCCTGATGGTTTCCGCATCATAGGCACCGGTATTTAGAGCAAACACAACGACAGCCGCCGGAAAAGGTTCAATGAGGATACCAAGGTTGGGTAATCCGTAAAACACCACAAATAGCTGTACCAGAAGCGGTGTTCCCCTTATGATCCATATGTAGAGCCTTGCCAACTGCTTTAACACCGGAATATTGGCAAACTGCACCAAAGCCACCACGACAGCGATCACCAACGCCAATGCAAAGGAGATCACCGTCAGCGGAATGGTCATTTTTAATCCCGGTATGAGTATCTTCATAAACGAGTCTGCAAGGATCGAAACTAATCGTTCATTCATGATAAAAACCTCCGCTTCTATTTTACCATTCCTGCATCCTTATAGCAAACAAATATTTGGCAAAACTCTCTTTCTCACTGTGCAATCTGTACATATCAGGCTTTTATTGTAAGTTTTCCAAAGTTTTGTTATACTTCTGTTTAAGAACAAAAGATAGTGTCAAATGAGCTATGAAAAAACTGAGCAAACAAAAAATGCTCAGATGA
>JBJEKY010000017.1:0-4501 GCA_051878875.1 Lachnospiraceae bacterium
AAAAAACACTTGCCTACCTGCCCTAAATCCTTTATACTAAATATGTTGTGGAGACGTATCGAAGTGGTCATAACGAGGCTGACTCGAAATCAGTTTGTCGGACATTCTCCGGCACGGGGGTTCGAATCCCTTCGTCTCCGCTAAATAAGCCGTGATTTCCCGATGGGAGGTCACGGCTTTTTCTTTTTTCCTATAAATAAACCAAAAAGACATCCCAAGTCCTGCCTGGAATGTCCCTTTGGTTGTATGGTATGGTAGTCTGCCTGCACCGAGGGCCTGTTCAGACCCTCTTACGGCGTACGAGCAGGCTTTTTCTTTTGTTCATCCCAATAAACTCAACTAGATTGATTAGCCAAGTAAGGATAAAACACCCTGGGTAGACTGGTTAGCCTGTGCAAGCATAGACTGACCTGCTTGTGCAAGAATATTATTCTTGCTGTACTCAACCATCTCTTCAGCCATATCTGTATCACGGATACGAGATTCAGCAGATGTAGTGTTCTCTACTACATTATCTAAGTTAGCGATGGTATGCTCGAGTCTGTTCTGAACAGCACCAAGAGCAGATCTCTGGGAAGAAACCTTGGAGATCGCATCTGCAATGGCATCGATTGCATAAGTAGCTGCCATACCGGTTTCATCGGATACATTCAATCCCTTAATTCCAAGTCCTGCTGTGCTCATGGAATCAATATCAACATTGATTTTGTTGGTCATGTCTGCATCAGCACCTACGTGCAGGCTAAAGGACAAACCATCTTTAACAGAAACTGTTCCCTGATTGATCGTAAAGGAACCATTGCTATTAGTAGTTACCTTTGCAGCAGTATCTGTACCGATAGAACTAGCTTTCGTAAGTTCTTCTGCAATCATACGATATGCGTCTGTTGCAGTAATAACATTATCCTCAGTTGAGGTGGTATCTGAAACACCATATACTGTTTTATTTCCTGTTGCATTAACATTTACAGTATCGCCTTCCTGGATCATTGCGATAATATCTTCTCTTGTTGCTTTTAATGCAGAACTATCACTAAGATCTGTCTTTGTAGAAACAGTATATGTTTTTGTTACACCTTCGGAATCGGTTATTGCAACTGTTTTTGCATTGTCTGCTTCCAACTTCTGGATTGCCTCTTTGATATCATCAAAAGAATCCGGTTCCTCTGCTGTAACAGTCTGTATTGTACCATTAGACTTTGTGATTACATCACCGGCTGACAGATTGCCACCGGCAACATCTTCTGCTGTCAAATCCGCCGACATGGATGAATATTCTCCGCTGGCAAGCGTATCCACAACTTCAATCGGCTTATCAGAAGTAATGCCCTCATCAGCGTTACCTGTGATAACAGCACCGGCCATCAAAGCACTGGCTATATTATCCTTTCCTACTGTACCGGTAACACCGTCATTAGAAGCCGGATCACTATCTGTGGCAGATACAGTCCACTTCACTCCATTGGCATCCGTAAACGTATCACCAGATGCCCATGTATATCCTGTTGCATCGGCAGTAGTAACCTTGTCCACAACAGTTGTGGTTACTCCATCATGTGTAACACTGTCACCGGTTTTCAATACAACAGCATCCGCAGTCGCAGCTTTAATATAATCATCATCCGTCTTTGTGCCACCAATAGTGTATTCTGTTCCGGCAATGGTGATTTTGCTTCCTGCTTTTAAAGTATCATTCAACTTAAATGTCGAAGTCCCATCTCCATTGTCCGTAAGTTTTCCTGCCAAACCTGCATCATGAGCGGAAACATATACATCAGAAGAAGCGCCTGCTGCATTACCTTTTAACAAATAAATCTCATTGAACTTGGTTGTTTCAGCAACACGATCAATTTCTGTTGTTAACTGATCGATCTCCGCCTGGATCGCATCACGATCTGCCTGGGAATTGGATCCATTGGATGCCTGAGTTGCTAACTCATTCATACGTTGTAACATGCTATGAACTTCTGTTAATGCTCCTTCAGCAGTCTGTACTGCGGAAACACCATCTTCTGCATTGGTGGAAGCCTGATCCAGTCCGCGAATCTGCTTTCTCATTTTTTCAGAAATGGTTAAACCTGCTGCATCATCTGCTGCACGGTTGATCCTGTAACCGGAAGAAAGTTTCTCAGAAGATTTTGCCTGTTGACTTGTTGTTACTCCCAACATTCTGTTGGCATTCATTGCTGTTAAATTGTGTTGTACTACCATTGACATAAAATTTACCTCCTTGTATTGCTGCGCAAATCCGTTTGCGTCAGTCTTTTTGTTTTGGCAGGGATAAAGCTTATCCATGCCGGATTTTTATAGTAACCGGAAACAAAAAGTTTTTTGAAAATGGGCCCGACCTTCAAATCCTTTTCACCGCCGGTTATTATCGTAATCATTTTGTTTCCGATTCCCTTTGCTTATGGGCAACACGCGGTTTCTTTTTCTTAAGGTATTTTGGATCGGTATCCGGCTCCGCGTAGTATTTTGGAAGCTTTGCTCTTTCCTTGGGATCGGTGATCATTTTTTCCAATACCGTACTTCTGACAATGCCCACCTCTCTCGGTGCATCGATCATGATGCGAAGATGATTGTTGGTTCCACCCAGAAAAACGATTTTTATGTTATCGCCTATCATCAGATATTCTTCTGTGCTCAATGTCATTCTTAACATTAAGAAAACCTCCTTGTTTTCGTCCGATACTGAACAAGACCCTTTTTTCATGCAACTTTCTTCACTAAAATGTTGCATGGGATCCTGCGTGATCATCAGAAAGGAGATTCTATGAGTACAACACAACCGATAAAAAACTGGGATCAGTTACAGATTTTTAAGAACTACTACAAAAGTGTAAAAAAGAACAACCGCAATTATTGTCTGGTCATTCTTGGACTAAATTCCGCCTTGCGGATTTCGGATATTCTTCATCTGACCTATGGAGATGTATTTGATTATAAACAGAAACAATGGAAAACACATATTGTGGTAAAAGAACACAAAACAGGTAAGATAAACCGGATTTATATGAACAGAGAACTGACGGAGACCCTGATGCAATACGCAGATCTTACCGCTCATACCGCTCAGGACTATCTGTTTACGGGAAAAACCCAAGGCGACCAGCCACTAAGCCGCAGTCAAGCATATCGCATCATCAAAGAGGCTGCCACATTTGCGGGACTTAGCCAAAATGTCAGCTGTCATTCCCTACGAAAAACCTTTGGCTATCATGCATGGAAGCAGGGGGCCCAGCCGGTTTTGCTGATGAATATCTTCAATCATTCTACGTTTCAGATCACCAAACGCTATTTGGGAATTGATCAGGATGATAAAGACGCTGTTTTTGAACACATTAATCTTTGAAAAAATATAAGATGGATTTTTAATTTTATGCTAAAGTATTTTTTTAAACAACCGATAACAATAATGAGCAAGATAAAATGCAACATTTTAGTGAAGAATGTTGCATTTTATTTTGCTCATTTTTTCAGTCTTTGTTGCTAAATCTCAGAAGGAGTACAGAATTTCTTTGTGTACCACTTCCTCGTCAAACTTGGCAATTTTTCATATGTAGTATTGTCCCCCTGACAAATATAATACTAGGATATTATACCCATTCTACTCTTTCGTCAACCGAACCGGCAGCTTATGTTCCATGGACTATTCTTTCAACTTATGGCATAATGGGTTTGGAGGTATGATCATGAATTTTGATTTAGAGTATGTGCCTTTTAGCAGGCGCGGTTCATTTTTTGCTTTTTCAAAAAATACTGAGAATGGAAGGGTTGTGATCCGCAACGTAGAATTTGCCATGAGCAGTCGACACATTTTTGAAATAGAACTTACCCGGGACGGAAATCCCGTTTCCTACACAGTACAAGCTTCTCCGGAATCCTTGAAGTTGATCCCCTGCGGGGAGGTAGCAGAATCTTCAAAACAAATCTCCTGCGGAAAGGTTTCGGAATCCTCGAATGCGAACTCAGATCCGGCATTCGTGGAATTTATCATATCCGATGCAAAAACCCTGCATTTCCGGGGTACCGGAGTGGGGGTACGCCTTTCTGTAAAAACCACGGACTATGATTACGTGGCTTCTTTTGATGAGGAAAAAATGCTTCTTACCTACGCCACCGGCAACACAAAATTTATGATGATCCCTCTGCAGGATACTTCCATGAAGGTGGACGCTCCCTGGGAAGTGAGCCGCTGCACCGGCATCATATTTGATTTTACACCCGGTGAAAATCAAGTGGTGGAAGGCGTGATCAATAACTTTAGCACCGAATGGGTGGAAAAAGATTTTTCCCAAACTTCCTTTGATCAGGACAGGTCCGGTGTACTGATGGATTATCAGAACTGGTTTGCCAAAAGTACAGCAAACTGCTGCCCTGACTATCCGGATGGCTGTGAACTGGCTTCCTATATCACCTGGTCCTGTATGGTGCCGCCTCTTGGCAACCTGACCCGGAACGCCATGTACATGTCCAAAAACTGGATGGCCAGCATCTGGAG
>JBJEKY010000018.1:0-4498 GCA_051878875.1 Lachnospiraceae bacterium
GCACCAGTTTCATGATGCATTGGTGTCTTTCGCAGAAAGACGGGTAATATGAATGACAAAGATTTTTTACACGTTAAGAAACTATAAGAAAGAGTACCTTGCCAGGGATGTCTGGTCGGGAATCATGATGGCAGCGGTTTCCATTCCTATGGCCATGGGATACGCGGAGGTAGCCGGGCTTCCGGCAGTTTATGGATTGTATGGATCTGTCCTGCCGGTTTTGTTGTTTGCAATGTTTACCACTTCTCCGCAGTTTATGTTTGGCGTGGATGCTGCCCCTGCAGCATTGGTGGGTTCAGCATTAACTTCTATGGGCATTATCGCCGGTTCTCCGGAGGCTCTTCATTATGTTCCGTTGATCGTATTTTTTTCAGGACTTTGGTTACTGTTGTTTTATGCACTGAAAGCAGGACGAATTGTGGAATACATTTCTATGCCGGTTATGGGTGGTTTTATCAGTGGTATTGCGGTAACTATTATTCTTATGCAGGTTCCTAAATTTCTCGGAAGCAAGTCAGGTTCCGGTGAATTACCTGAGCTTTTGATTCATCTATTGGAATCATTCAAAAACGTGAACGAAGTATCGGTTCTTCTTGGTGTTATTTCTCTTGCACTGATCCTGATCGCCAAAAAGAAATGTCCCCAATTCCCTATGGCAATTGTAATTATGATAGCAGGTGTGGTACTTACCTGTGTCTTCCATGTTGACCAATATGGTGTAAAACTTTTAGCAGATGTGGAACCGGGATTACCGAAATTCATGATTCCTTCCATAGAGAATGTAGATATGATCCAGATCATGGGACGAAGCCTCATTATTGCTGTAGTGATCATGGTGGAAACACTTTTATCAGAAAATAACTATGCTCTTCGGAATTCCTATCAAATCGATGTGAATCAGGAAATTCTGGCTTGTGCAGCCGGAAACCTTGCCTCTGCCGTGGTGGGAAGCTGTCCGGTGATCGGAAGTATCCCCAGAACATCCATGAATGAAGAATATGGCGGAAAAACACAGTTGGTTTCTATTACAGCTGCCTTGGCAATGGCTGTTCTGCTTCTTGCCGGAACAGATCTGATCGGATTGTTACCGGTTCCGGTCATAACAGCAATTGTTGTTTCAGCATTGTTAAATGTGGTGGAATTTGATCTTGCCAAGCGGTTATATCGTGTCAGTCGATATGAATTTTATATCTTTGTAGCAGCATTTTTGGGTGTCCTGATCCTGGGAACCATTTATGGTGTTATGATCGGATTGATCTTATCATTTGTAGCTGTGATCATGCGAGCGACCAATCCGCCAAGGGCATTACTTGGAGTGATCCCGGGAAGGGAAGGTTTCTATGATATAAGTAAGAATCGATTTGCCTATGAGCTGGAACATGTGGTGATCTATCAGTTTAGTGAGAATCTGTTTTTTGCTAATGTCAAAGTTTTTCAGGAAGATATTGAAAATAGCATACAGGATGATACAAGGGTTGTTATCGTGGATGCAAGTTCTATTAACAGTATAGATATTACTGCGGCAGATAGATTGGAAATTCTGGCAAAACGTCTGAATGAGAAAAAAATCCTTTTCTATATCACAGAGCACAGTTCTGTGGTCAATGAGCAGATGCGTAGTCTGGGTATCGGACACATGATTGAAGAAGGACATGTGCGAAGGACTATCACAGCGGCATTACATGATGCGGGAATAAAAGAACCATATCCGATAAAGGGAATTGATGAGAAAAAGCGAGAACTGCTTAACGATATTTCAGCTGAAACGGAAAACTCGTTAGAAGAGTTCGCCTGGGCCTTCGGTAAAGAGACAGTTTCCCAGATTGAGAAGTATGTTCATTATTCTTTAAAACATATTCATCAAATGCCGGATCTGGAGGAGCTGTCAAAAAAAGGACCTATGGTAGAGCGGGGAACCTGGAATAGTCTGGGGGCCATTGATGAAGATGAGTTCTTGCGTCGAATGGAATTGCACATGGATGAATTGCCGGAAAGTATAAAAGACGAAACTACGAAAACTACGATCCTTAGTATGATCGAAAAACGTCGCCAGCGGATTACGGAGCAGCTTAAGGAAGAAAATCCGGAAGTTCTGGAACGACTGAAAAAGAGCAGAGAAAAACTGGAGCAGCGTTTGGAAAAACAGAATCCGGAAGGTGCAAAGCGCTTGCATGAATGGGAGGAGCAGATGGCGGAGTCGTCTGAAGATAAAGAAGCAGACATTCAGGATAATGAAGAATCTGATGAAAACTGATTCAGTGCTTTTCTAAACATTGATTTATGGTATGATAAGTGATATATTCTAATCAAAGTGAAACAATAAGGAGGTAGTAGTTATGCATGCAACATTTGATGATAGTCTGGTGACAGGCAACAATCTGATCGATAGCCAGCATATGGAACTGATCGGAAAGATCAATAAGCTGGTAGATTGTTGTGAAGAAGGCCGCGGAAAGATTGAAGCGATTAAGATGTTAGATTACCTGGCTGAATATACAGAGTTTCATTTTTCAGCTGAGGAAGACCTTCAGGAAAAGATCAATTATCCGGGTTTGGCTGAACATAGACAGAAACATGAAGAATTCAAAAAGTCAGTTTCCGAACTGTACGCTATGTTGGATGAACAGGAAGGACCCACAGATGCTTTTGTGGAAGCAGTAAATAAGAATGTGATCCAGTGGCTTTACGGACATATCAAAGGATTCGATTGCTCCGTAGCAACTTATATGCATTTAAACAACATTCCGGAATTGATGTAACAAATAGGCGGTGAATGCGAGTGGAGATTCGTATTCACCGCTTTCTTTATATCATAATAAAGTTTGTCAGAAACATTTAATTTTTATTTTTGACTAAAGGTATGAATTTATGTACCAATCCATAAGAGAGGATCACGCCCAGCGTATTACTGATATAGGGTGCCACATAAAATCCTGTAAAGCCTAAGCTGTTTACGCAGATCACACAAGCAAAAATGTTCAGAGCAATGGTTCCAATGTTGGATATCAGGTAGAGGGACATTTTCTGGTAGCCTCTTAGCCAGGCCTCATTTTGAAGTCTGATACTGAACAGAAAATAGCTGAGTGGTTCAAAAGTCAGAATAAGGGCTCCGTATTTTATGACCTCTGTCTCATCGGTAAAAATACAGGGAAGCCGGTTATGGAAGATCATACAGACAGCTACCACCATGGCAGTATAGATCAGTACCATCCGTGTAGAAATTTTATGGGCCTGTTTCACCCTGTTATCCTGACCGGCAGTTAGATTCTGTGCAGTAAAGATTACCAGTGCCTGGGTCATACCGAATATTGGGATAAGAAGCAAATTGGAGATTTTACTGACACAGGAAACACCTGCAATAGCCGCAACGCCAATTCCTCCAAGAAGTGACTGTTTAATCAGAATTGCGGCAACACCGGAGGCTTGTTGAACTGCATTGGGTGGAGCCAGTCTTCCGATATCCCTGGCATATTCCGGGGAGAGAAAGCGAAAATGAAATCGTTCCGTAAGAAACTGTTTGCGAAGGACTGTAAGGATCAGGAAAAATCCAACAACCTGGGAAAAAGCGGTAGCTACTGCGGCGCCGGCAACTCCCAACCATGGAACAAGCAACAGGTCGAGAATGATATTTAAACAAGAGGTGCTGATCATCAGAACCATAGGTAGTTTAGAATTACCCATTCCAATGAGAAGTTCCCGACTAACATCATAAACCATCTGAAAAGTAAGACATAAAAGATAGATCCTGCCGTAGGTTAAGGCAGAAGCCATAATTTCTTTTGGAGAGTGTATCATGGTAAGCAGCCACGGAAAAGCAAAAAGACCGATCACAGTGGCAAGGATTCCGATCAATGCGTCCAGAAACAGGATATTATAAAGGAGACGGTTGATACCTTTTTGATCAAGTGCAGGTAATTTTGCGGCTACTAAAAGTCCGCATCCTAATTCCATGCCTCCGGAGATAAATAAAAAGATCATCAAAACAGAGGATGCATTGGATACTGCTGCCAGAGCATTTCCATTAAGAAAGCGACCGATGATAATGTTGTCTACCAAGGCGTACATCTGGGAAGCCAGCATACTTAAAATAATGGGAATGGAAAAGCGCAACAGTGTTTTTTGTATATTACCGGTTAAAATAGCGGATTGATTTTCAGACATAGCATTCACCTTCTCTTTACTTTTCTGTAAGCATATATTAAACTATCCAGTAACTGGACGGTCAAGAGGTGAAAGATGAAATCTACACAATATTTAAAAATAGGTGAATTTGCTAAATTAGCAGGTGTCAACAAAAAGACCCTGCAGTATTATGATGAGATTGGTTTGTTGTCTCCGGAATATACTGCTGAAAATGGTTACCGATACTATTCTGTTATGCAGCTGGATCGATTGTCGCTGATCTTTATTTTAAAGGATATGGGAGTACTGTTAAAAGAGATCAAAGAATATCTGGATTCTGAAAATACAGAGTTACTGAATTCTCTTTTACAAAGGC
>JBJEKY010000019.1:0-26384 GCA_051878875.1 Lachnospiraceae bacterium
CAGGAAGGATTCGGAAACCCGGATACCGACCTTATCATGAACTGCAAGAAGATTGAAGGACAGGGTGTTAAGACTGTTATCATCACTGATGAATATGCAGGTCGTGACGGCGCTTCCCAGTCTTTGGCAGATGCAGATGCAGCAGCTAACGCAGTAGTAACCGGTGGAAACGCAAACATGGTGATCAACTTACCGCCAATGGATAAGGTGATCGGATATCCGGAAGTTGCTGATATCATTGCAGGCGGATTCGACGGAAGCTTAAAACCGGACGGAAGCATTGAAGCAGAGCTTCAGGTTATCACCGGTGCAACCAATGAAATGGGATTCAACAAGCTGAGCGCACGATAGGAGGAGAATTAACAATGGCAAAAATAAAATTTGTACATTATATTAATCAGTTCTTCGCTAATGTGGGTGGAGAAGAGATGGCTGACTACAAGCCGGAGTTAAGAGAAGGAGCAGTTGGACCAGGTATGGCGTTCAACCAGAGCTTTGGTGACGAAGCAGAGATCATCGCTACTGTAGTATGTGGTGACTCCTACTTTAACGAGAATGTAGACGAGGCAACCAAGGCTGTCCTTGATATGATCAAGAGCCAGAATCCGGATGCAGTGATCTGCGGACCGGCATTCAATGCAGGTCGTTACGGAGTTGCCTGCGGTACTGTTGCAGCAGCAGTAAAAGAACAGTTAGAACTTCCTGTAGTAACAGGTATGTATGTAGAGAACCCGGGTGCTGATATGTTCAAGCAGAAAGTATACATCTGCCCAACCAAGAACAGTGCAGCCGGAATGAGAGATGCCGTTAGCAAAATGGCTCCTTTAGCATTGAAACTTGCTAAGGGCGAGAAGATTGGATCTTCCAAGGAAGACGGCTATATGCCAAACGGAATCCGTGTAAACTTCTTTGAAGATAAAGTTGGTGCACAGCGTGCCGTTGAAATGTTAATTAAGAAGTTAAACGACAAGCCATTCGAGACTGAGTATCCAATGCCGTCTTTCGACCGTGTGGCTCCGGGACCGGCAGTAAAAGATCTGTCCAAGGCAAAGATCGCATTAGTAACTTCCGGTGGTATCGTTCCAAAGGGAAATCCGGATCATATCGAGTCTTCCAGTGCTTCCAAGTACGGACAGTATGATATCGAAGGAGTTACTGATTTAACAGAAGCAACTTACGAAACCGCTCATGGTGGATACGATCCTGTATATGCAAACCAGGATGCTGACCGTGTTCTTCCTGTAGATATCATCAATGAGTTCTTAAAGGAAGGAAAGATCGGAAGTCTCCACAAATATTTCTACACCACTGTTGGAAACGGTACAGCCGTTGCCAGTGCTTTAAAATACGCGAAAGAAATCGGCCAGAAACTGGTAGATGATCATGTTGACGCTGTTATTCTAACCTCTACCTGAGGTACCTGTACACGTTGCGGTGCAACGATGGTTAAAGGTATTGAATCCTATGGAATCCCTGTAGTTCACATTGCTACAGTTGTTCCGATTTCTCAGACTGTAGGAGCTAACCGTATTGTTCCTGCAATCGCTATTCCTCATCCGCTTGGAAATCCGGCACTTAGCCTGGAAGAGGAAAAAGAGATCAGAAGAAAGATCGTGGGTAAAGCGTTAGAAGCATTACAGACACCGGTTGAAGATCAGACCGTGTTCGAGTGGAAATAAGTAAGAGGTGACAACATGAGCAAAGTGTATGACGTAATCATTCTCGGAGCAGGTCCTGGCGGACTTGCTGCGGGACTGTATTCAGGCAGATACCGTCTGGATACCCTGATTATCGAAAAAGGCAAGGATGGCGGACAGATCGCAATCACTGATGAGATCGAAAACTATCCGGGACAGATCGTGGAGGGTGAGAGCGGCCCATCCCTGATCGCACGTATGACTCAGCAGGCTGAGAAATTCGGCGCTGAGAGAGTAAGCGACATCATTGAAAGTGTAGAATTGAATGGAGACATCAAGGTTCTTCATGGTAAAAAAGACACTTATCAGTGTCGCGCATTGATCATTGCAACAGGTGCATTCCCAAGACCGATCGGATGCAAGAGAGAAGGAGAATTCATGGGAAAAGGTGTTTCCTTCTGTGCAACCTGTGATGCAAACTTCTTTGAGGACTTAGAGGTATTCGTTGTTGGTGGCGGAGACTCTGCAGTAGAAGAAGCAATGTATTTAACCAAATTCGCAAGAAAAGTTACCATTATCCACAGAAGAGATGAGCTTCGTGCAGCAAAATCCATCCAGGAAAAAGCATTCAAGAACGAGAAACTTCACTTTATGTGGGACAGCGTTGTGGAAGAACTTCACGGCGACGGTATCTTAAGTGGTCTTACTGTAAAGAACGTTAAGACAGGCGAATTGACCAGAATCGATGCTGACGAAGAAGACGGAATGCTTGGTGTATTCGGATTCATCGGATATGTTCCAAGAAGCGAACTCTTTGAAGGACAGGTCGAAATGGAAAACGGTTATATTTTAACAGATGATTGTATGCATACCAATATTCCGGGTGTATTCGCTGCCGGAGATATTCGTAAGAAATGCTTACGTCAGGTAGTTACTGCAGCTGCAGATGGAGCTATCGCAGCACAGCAGGCAGAAAAATATATTGCTGATCTGAAATAAGGAGGAGAAGGTCATGGTAGAATTAACCAAAGAGAACTTCGAAGAAGAAGTATTAAAAGCTGAAGGAAAAGTTTTAGTAGATTTCTTCGGTGACGGATGCGTTCCGTGCCAGGCATTAATGCCAACCATCCATGAATTTGCTGATGTATACGGAGATAAGATCAAATTCTGTTCTCTGAATACAACCAAGGCTCGTCGTCTTGCAATTAGCCAGCAGATTCTTGGACTTCCTGTAATCGCTATTTACGAAGGCGGACAGAAAGTTGCTGAGTGCGTGAAAGATGACGCTACACCAGAGAACATCGAGAAGATGATCAAAGAGCATCTTGCATAAGATGCAAAAGTAAGGTAGTTACCGAAATTCGGTTGCTATAAATTCTGAGTTTTTCAGAGTATAAAATCGAGGAGAAAAGGAGGAGACATAATGGCTATTTTAGAAGGAAAAAAAGCTATTATTATCGGCGATCGTGATGGAATCCCGGGACCAGCTATTGAAGAATGTGTCAAGACTGCTGGTGCTGAAATCGTATATTCCTCTACGGAATGCTTTGTCTGAACGAGCGCTGGTGCTATGGATCTTGAAAATCAGAAGAGAGTTAAAGACTTCGCTGAACAGTACGGCCCGGAGAACGTTGTAGTTATTCTTGGTGCTAACGAAGGTGAAGCTGCAGGTCTTGCAGCTGAGACTGTTACAGCTGGAGATCCTACTTTCGCAGGTCCTTTAGCAGGAGTTCAGTTGGGACTCACCGTATTTCACATTTGTGAGGATGAAATGAAGGCAGAAGTAGACCCAGGTGTTTATGACGATCAGATCAGTATGATGGAAATGGTTATGGACGTTGATGATATCCGTAACGAAATGACTTCTATCAGAGATCAGTTCTGTAAATATCTGTAATTTGCTGATAAATTAGCCTAAATATTCCCGGCAGAGCAGGATTGCTCTGTCGGGAAATATTCCATAAAGACGATTTTTGCGTAAAACAATCACTCACAAGATTTTATTATAAGCAGCTGAGGAGAAGAAAATAAACGTTTTTACGAGGTGGAAAAATGAAAGGTTATCCAGTTATTAAAGGAGCAAGCTATGTGCTTGCAGTAGTACCGGATATGGTACTTGAGAACGGAAGTACACAGACAACAGAAAGAATCGTAAATCCAGATTCCGAATACTTAAAAGAGTTACCAAAACACATTCGTAGTTATGAAGATGCAGTAAGCTATCTTCCAAACCAGATTTATATCGGAAACAAGAAACCGGAAACTTTAAGAGAAATTGAATTTCCATTCTATAATACAAAAGTTGATGGTGCAAGCAGAGACGGACGTTTCGGACAGATCATGCCACAGGATGAGTTCTATGGCTTAATGAAAATCTGCGATGTATTTGAACTTGTAATTTTTGAAAACGGATTTGCAGCAGATGTGAAAACAAAATTAGCTGCACTTAACATATTAAAAGCAGAACAGTTAGATCTTCTGGATAAGAACAACACAACAGAAGATGAATTAAAGAAACTGGTAGATGAAGAGCATTCTGAAGGCTTATACATGGGTGGTAAGCTGGTAGGAGTTGTAAAACGTGCTCATGATGTGGATGTAAACTTAAATGCACATACCATGTTAGAGAACATTGTATCCAAGGCTTCCAGCGTTTTAGCTCTGATCGAGTTGGTTCAGAAAAACGGAATCAATGCAGATGAGATCGAGTACGTGATCGACTGCTGTGAAGAGGCTTGTGGAGATATGAACCAGCGTGGTGGCGGAAACTTCGCAAAAGCAGCAGCAGAAGTGGCAGGTTACAACAATGCTACAGGATCCGACGTAAGAGGTTTCTGTGCAGGACCGGCACATGCAATTCTTCATGCAGCAGCATTGGTACAGGCAGGCGTATTCAAAAATGTAGTTGTTACCGCTGGTGGATGTACTGCAAAACTTGGTATGAACGGTAAAGACCATGTTAAGAAAGATATGCCTGTATTAGAGGATTGTATTGCAGGATTCTCTGTATTGATCAGTGAAAATGATGGTGTAAATCCAATGATCCGTACCGATATCGTTGGTCGTCATACCATCGGAACCGGAGCTGCTCCACAGAACGTAATCAGTTCCTTAGTAACCGATCCACTTGATAAGGCAGGATTAAAGATCCTTGATATTGATAAATATTCACCGGAAATGCAGAACCCGGATATTACCAAACCGGCAGGAGCAGGAGATGTTCCGGAAGCAAACTACAAGATGATCGCAGCTCTTGGTGTTAAGAAGGGCGAGATTGAGCGTACAGCAATTGCTGATTTCGTAAAAGATCATGGTATGATGGGTTGGGCTCCGACTCAGGGACATATCCCATCCGGTGTACCATATCTTGGTGCATTAAGAGATGAAGTTCTGGAAGGAACTACCAAACGTGCTATGATCATCGGTAAAGGAAGTTTGTTCTTAGGACGTATGACCAACTTATTCGACGGAGTTTCTTTCGTAGTAGAAGCAAATGACGGTAAGGTTGAGTCTGAAGGAACCGGCGTAGATGAGAAGCAGGTTAAGAGCCTCATTGGTCAGGCAATGCGTGACTTTGCAAAAGGCTTATTAGAGGAAGAGAACTAATTCAGAAAGGAACGGTGAAGTGATATGTCAGAAGCGAATATCAAGAAAATGATCGCTGATACCTTTCTGGAGGTTGCAGATGCATTAGAAACCGGACAGTTTGGCAAGAAACCGGTGATCGGTTTTGCCTCTGAGGGCAGCGAGCATGGAAAAGAAGATGTAGAATATGCTTTTTCCCTGGCAAAAGGTAAGAACTACGTTCCTTATCTTATTGAGGGAGAAGATGCTCATGGAAAAATGGAACAGCTGTTAGAGTCCGGTGAGATCGATGCAGCAGTTACCATGCATTATCCATTCCCGGTTGGTGTTTCCACTGTTGGAAAGATCATTACTCCGGCAAGAGGACGTGCAATGTATCTTGCTACCACTACAGGAACCTCCGATACGGATCGTGTGGCTGCAATGGTTAGAAATGCCATTTATGGTATTATCGCAGCCAAGGCAGACGGTGTGGAGCATCCAACCGTAGGAATTGCCAACATCGATGGTGCAAGACAGACAGAAAAATATTTATTGAAATTAAAAGAAAACGGCTATGACATCAACTTTGCAACCTCTGCAAGAGCAGACGGCGGTATCGTAATGCGTGGTAATGACCTTTTGGCAGCGAGTGCAGATGTTATGGTTATGGATTCCTTAACCGGAAACTTAATGACGAAACTGTTCTCTGCATACAGTACCGGCGGAAGTTATGAGGCAGTTGGCTTTGGCTATGGACCGGGAATCGGCAAAGACTTCGACAAACTCATCATGATCGTATCCCGTGCATCCGGAGCACCGGTTGTTGCAGGAGCCATGGAATATGCCGCAAGTCTTATTGCACATGACTGGAAGGCAGTTGCAAAGGAAGAGTTTAAGAAGGTGGAAGCAGCCGGATTCAACCAGATCCTGGATGAGATCAAGAAACCGGCAGCAAAAGCTGCAGGCGCTGAAGAAGAAGTAAAAATGCCTCCGAAGGAAGTATGTACCGCCCAGATTCCGGGAATTGAAGTCATGGACTTAGAGGACGCTGTAAAGGTTCTTTGGAAGAACGGTATTTACGCAGAAAGCGGAATGGGTTGTACCGGACCTATCGTACTGATGGCCGATGACAAGAAAGAAAAAGCAGCTCAGCTGTTAACAGAAGCTGGCTACATAGGATAATGGTATATCCTGTATGATTAAATTCTGCCGCTCCGGGATTGACAACCGGGGCGGCAGATGTTAAAATAACTTGGCTTGTGAATTACAGGCAGAAAAGTTATCGTACGGAGGCGGATAGGTGCTGGTGTGCCTCGCGGTCTTCAAAACCGTTGTGGGGGGTTTAGAGCCTCCCGGGTGAGTTCGATTCTCACCCCCTTCGCTCAAGGCAGGTATCCATTGGATATCTGCTTTTTTTTGCCCAGGTATCCTTGGCAAAAAAGCTCCGCAAAGGATGCGCAGTTCGCGGAGCGGAAAACAGTCGTAAACGACACCGCTCGCGCGCAAGAATTCCACAAGTGGAATTCTATGAGAGGTATAGCATGAAAAATATTATTGTTGGAACTGCCGGTCACGTGGACCATGGTAAGACCTGCCTCATCAAGGCTCTTACCGGAACCGATACAGACCGTTTAAAAGAAGAGAAAAAACGAGGGATCACCATTGAATTGGGATTTGCCAGTTTTCCACCCAAAGATGATATCCACATCGGTATTATTGATGTGCCGGGCCATGAAAAGTTCGTAAAGAATATGCTGGCCGGAATCGGAGGTATTGACCTGGTCTTATTTGTAGTGGCACTGGATGAAGGAGTCATGCCCCAGAGCCGGGAACATTTTGAGATCATGAAATCCTTAGGTATCCGAAAGGGTATTCTGGTATTTACCAAAAAAGATATGGTAGAGGAAGAATGGGCCCAGATGGTGGAAGAGGACACCAGGCAGATGGTGAAAGGAAGCTTTTTGGAGGACGCACCTTCTGTCATGGTATCTTCTTATACAGGAGAAAATATAGATGTCTTACGGAAACTTATTTTTTCCATGGTGAAGGAAGGCAGTACCCGCCAGGAAGAAAAAGAATTATTCCGTCTGCCCATTGACCGGGTTTTTACCATGGAAGGATTCGGAACCGTGATCACCGGAACCCTGCTGGAAGGAAGCGTGAAGGTAGGAGACGAGATCATGATCTATCCGGGGGCACAGATTGCAAAAGTGCGTGGTATCCAGAATCATAACGCTGCGGAAGAAACCGCTTTTGCAGGACAGCGTACCGCAATTAATCTGACAGGAGTAAAAAAAGAGGATATCAACCGCGGAGATGTGCTGGCGGTAAAAGACGGCCTGCCATTAAGCACCCGTATGGATGTAAAAGTGAGGCTGTTTGATGATACCAGACGACAGTTAAAGAGCCATGACCACGTGCATATCAGTTACGGATCTGCCCAGACGGTGTGTAAGGTAGTGCTGCTTGACCGGGATATTCTGACATCAGGAGAAGAAGGTCTGGCGCAACTGGTCTTTGACCAACCGGTGCCCGTGCGACACGGTGATAAATTCATCCTCCGGTTTTATTCTCCGGTGGAAAGCTTTGCCGGTGGTACGGTGTTAGAACCGGAAGCCAGAAAACACAAGAAAATGGGAGAAGAGGTTCTTCTTCCCTTGCAGATGTTATCCGGCAACGAAATCCTTGATAAAGTGGAAGCAGCGATCATGAACCGTAGTGGCCAATTCCCGGAGGTGGAAACACTGAGCCGGGTATTGGATCTTGGAGAGGAGAAAACCTCAGAGTGTATCGAAAAACTAAAGAAAAGCAAAAAAATCCTGGCGGTAAAGCAAACCGGATTCATCCATAAGACATACTGGGAAGAAGTTGTGTCCTATGTAAAACAGTTGATGGAAGAATTTCATCTGTTCCATCCCATGGCTCCGGGTATGGAGCGTCAAGAATTAAAAAACAAAATGGGAACCCGTTTCCATTTGTCGCCACAGCGTCAGGAAGATTTACTGTTAGAACTTTTGAAGAGAGGAATCCTGGAAGCCAGAGAGAATGTTGTGACGCTTATCGGTTTTGAGTCCAGTTACAGCGGATCCCAGACGGTGATGAAAGAGGCTATAGAGACGATCTATAAAGAGGCATGGCTGGAGGCACCGGCCACGGAAGACGTGCTGAAAGGATTTAAGGATAAAAAGGAAGCAAAGCAGATTATTGCAAACCTTCTCAAAGACGGGGTTCTGGTTCGCGTCAACCCTGCGGTATATATGAAAAAAGAGGCCTGGGAAAAGGCCGTGGAACTTTTAAAACAGGCGGTGGAACAGTCGGAATCCGGAGAGATCACTCTGGGAGAATATCGGGACTGTCTGAACACCTCCCGCAAATATGCGGTGCAGCTATTAGAGGCTTTTGATCAACAAAAAATAACCAGGAAAAACGGAGAGGCAAGAGTGCTGCTTTAGGGCGGCACCCTTGTTTTTCTATTCTGTATGGTGGTATAATGAAGTAACTTGTTAATCTGATTGTGAAAAATACAGAGAGGACGGATACAGGTGGATTATAATATTTATTTTGATATCAGCGCTTTATTGCTGATCGTTACCATTGCATTATATTTTTTCTATTCCGGACAGATCCTCAATCAGAGAAATCTGATCTATGGAATTATGATTTCTGTGACATTTCTGGCACCTGTATTTAATCTGATCACCATTTGGGCGGATCAGGAGAATGGCAGAGTACCACTATGGCTGGATTATATGCTCAATGATATCTATCTGGCCTGCGGAGTGGGCATTGCCACCTTGTTTTATGTGTATATCTGTATGATCAGTAAACGGGGAAATATGGTACAACCAAAAGAAACCCTGCGACTGTGCATGCTCTATATCATTGCAATGGTTTTGATACTGGTGATCAATCCGTTTACCGGATGTATTTTTTATTTTGATGAGACCAAAGGATATAGCCATGGGCCGTTGTTTGGGGTTTTATATCTGATCGCATTTTTATATCTGATCATGGCGCTTATCAGAACGATCCGCTTTCGGAAATCATTAAATTCCTGGCAGAAGCTGGCGATCTTTCTTTATTCTTTTCTGATCCTGGCTGTTATGGGCATACAAATGTATGATACGAAGATCATGGCCTTACAGTATAGTGAGGCGCTTGCATGTCTGGCATTTTGTTTTGCACTGGAAAATCCGGCTGATTATAAGAATAAATGGCTGGGGGGATATAACGTGGATGCATTCCGGGAAGTTTTCGCATATGCCAACTTCCGCAAAAAGAACTACCAGCTTCTGGGAGTCCGTGTTGAGGGGATCAAAGAGATCAATGAAATGTTCGGCACATCGGAGACGGTAGATATATTGAAAAAAACAGTCGCTCTGTTAAACGGCATGGGAAAACATAACCGGATCTTTTCTTTACACAAGGGAGACCTGGTGGTGCTGAGCCAAAAAAGCAGGGATGAGTGGACAGAACTTCAGAAATGCCTGCGGGAGCATTTCAGACATTCGATCTGCGTACATGATACCCAGATACGGCTTGAAGTGTCCATGTGCATGATACAACATCCGGAACTGATACAGGATGCGGATGATGTCATTGACAGGCTTTCTTGTGGACTGGATACGGCAGCGCAGAATGCAGAGTGGGTGGTCCGGGATGCGGATGAAGCGAAATATTCGGAGGGACGACGGGAAAGCTACGTGGTACAGGCCATGAAACTTGCACTGGAAACGGGAGGCTTCGAAGTATATTTTCAACCTATCTACAGTGCACGGGAGAAAAGATATACCCGGGCAGAGGCGTTGGTTCGTCTGAACGATGAGAAACTTGGATTTATCAGTCCGAATGAATTCATTCCTTTGGCAGAAAAGCGTGGTATGATCACTGAGATCGGTGCACTGGTATTCCGGCGGGTGTGCGAGTTTCTGCAAAAAGAACGGCTTTGGGAGAGAGGGATTGAGCGGGTAGATGTAAATCTTTCTGCAGTGCAGTGTATGCACGAAAAACTGGCGGAACGACTGATTGATATGATGGATGCTTATCAGGTTCCCTACAAAGCCATCAATTTTGAGATCACGGAAACGGCAGCCGTAGCATCCAAGGAAAATCTGCGCAAGAACATGGAGAAACTTATGGAAAAGGGAGTGAATTTCTCCATGGATGATTACGGAAGCGGGTATTCCAACACCATGACCATTATTGATTATCCGATCACGGTTGTGAAGCTGGACAAATCCATGTTGTGGTCGGCTATGGAAAAACCAAAGGCGGCTCAGGCATTGAAATATACCATTTCCATGCTGAAGGAAATGGGGCTGGAAATTATCGCTGAGGGTGTGGAAACCGGAGAAATGGCGACAAAGCTTATTATGCTGGGGTGTGATCTGCATCAGGGGTATTATTATTCCAAACCGGTACCTGAGGAAGAATTTTTAAAAATTATCTCTTGAAAAGCAGAGCAGAACGTATTATAATAGCTTTGTAAAATAAAAAGCTAAAACGATACAAAGACCAACAATCTTTGGGGCAGGTGAGATTCCTGACCGGTGGTAAAGTCCACGAGCCCGTGCATGAGTGGCGGGTTGATTCGGTGACTGTGCGAACAGAATTCCGAAACCGACGGTATAGTCCGGATGGGAAAAGATGGTTACGTTTTAAGTGGTTTATTTTTTGAATATTGCAGGAAACATCATTCCTCGTTTATCAATAATTCTTAAAAGAACAGCCTTGAAATGTATTCCATTTCGAGGCTGTTTTTTTGCATGGATCTGTGCCTGAAAACGATTCCATGTTTTTGCATACCTATAGGGTAGAAAGCGGAAGGTGAAGCTTTTAGTGCAGCATATGGCAGCCTCTCAAAGGTTTTAGCGGGATAGGAGGATGTTAAAAGTATGAGTAACGAAACACAGATCAATCAGGTGGAAACAAGAACACACCAAAAGAGCGCAAAGAGGGTGGATGTAAGACGGCTGGTGCTGATCGCCATGTTGGGAGGGATCAGTGCGGTATTAATGCTGTTTGAGTTTTCTGTTCCTTTTGTGCCACCGTTTATCGAACTGGATTTCTCGGAGCTTGCCATCATCATTGGCGGGTTTGTGATGGGACCGGTGGAAGGATTACTGATCATTCTGATCAAGGTACTGCTTAATCTGGTAATGAACGGAACCACCACTATGGGGGTAGGCGAATTGATGAATTTCTGCGTCAGTGCGTTTTATATGGTTCCTTCGGTGTTGATCTACCGAAAACTAAGAACCAGAAAGGGTGCAGCCATCTCTTTGGTATGCGGTACCCTGATCGTGAGTATTCTTGCTACATTGACGAATTATTTTATCATGTTTCCAATCTATGCGTGGGCATATAAGATGCCGATGGATGCGCTGGTACAGATGGGAGCGGCGGTGAATTCCCATGTAGACAGCCTGTTTAGCCTGATGCTATGGTCGGTTTTGCCGTTTAATCTGTTTAAGTATACACTGGTGTCTGTGATCACCTTTTTGGTATATAAAAGACTGGCAGGTTTTTTAAGGAATACCATTTTAAAATAAGTATTGTTTTGTGGGCCTGTTCCGGTGAATCCGCCGGTGCAGGTCTTTTTATTTTAACATAGATGTGCTATACTGATTCTGAATGTAAAGGTATGTTTAATCAAACAAAATAGATTCAGAATTTGGAGGGGCAGCATGAATTATACAGAAGTTTTAGAACAGGCAAAAAAGAACATGGGAACATTATGCAAATCCTGCGAGGTATGTAACGGACGGGCATGTAAAAACAGTATCCCCGGACCGGGAGCCAAGGGAGTAGGGGATGTAGCCATCCGGAATTATGATATGTGGAAAGAGTACCGGCTTCAAATGGATACGCTGGTAGAACATAAGCCGGTGGATACAAGTGTGGAGTTGTTTGGAAAAAGCTTTGCACTCCCGGTATTTGCAGGTCCTGTTGGAGCCGTTTCCATGCATTATGGAGATCTGTATGATGATAAGCAATACAACGATATTCTGGTGCATGCCTGTGCGGAAAACGGTATTGCGGCATTTACCGGCGACGGAATGGATGCCAATGTAATGATCTCAGCCACTCAGGCAATTTCCAAAGAGGGCGGTCTGGGTATTCCGACGGTAAAACCATGGAATTACCAGATGGTTGCCGAGAAGATGGATCTGGTAAGAGCATCGGATGCGTTCGCCGTGGCAATGGACGTGGATGCGGCAGGACTGCCGTTTTTGAAGGGATTTAACCCACCGGCAGGAAGTAAATCCGTACAAGAGCTGGCAGAGATCATTAAATTAACCGAGAAACCGTTTATCGTAAAAGGTATCATGACAGTGAATGGTGCAAGAAAGGCATTAGAAGCAGGAGCCAGTGCCATTGTGGTTTCCAATCATGGAGGCCGTGTACTGGACCAGACACCATCTACTGCAGAAGTGCTTCCTGAGATCGCAAAAGCAGTGAAAGGAAAACTTACCATTCTTGTAGACGGAGGAATCCGTAGCGGTGCAGACGTGTTGAAAGCTCTGGCACTGGGAGCAGACGGTGTGGTGATCGCCAGACCTTTCGTGAATGCCGTATACGGAGGCCGCGAAGAGGGCGTGAAGCTGTATGTGGAAAAGATCAAAGGAGAGCTGGAAGATGCCATGGCGATGTGCGGCGTCTTCTGTATCAATGATATTACTGAGGATCTGATCTGGAGGAAGTAAGTGTGAAGAAAGCAAAAATCGTATTCGGAGTGTTGTGGCTTCTGTTTTTAGGAGTGGTCTATTATGTAACGCTGCCGGCTGTCAACATCCATTCGTCCGGTTTCTGGATGTTTGTGATCGTGCTGATCCTGGTACCATTATATCTGATCACGCTGACCGGCGAATTGACCAGATCTGCAAAGTTAAAGGAGCGGATCATGGGATTAAAGCCTGCAAAAGAGAAAAAGAGCAGTACCCTGATCTTAGGCTTGATCGGAGTTGCATTGCTGGTGGTCGCGGGAGGCTCGGTTTACGGAGTGCCGCTGTTTCATGCCAAGTCCTATGCGTCCATCCTGAAGATTGAGGAAATGGACTTCTCTGAGGATATTGATGAATCCCGGGTGCTTACAAAAGTGGCACTGATGGATACGGATTCCGCAAGGATCCTTGGAAACCGTAAGATCGGAAGCTTAAGTGATGTGGTGAGCCAGTTTGATGTGGCGTATGAATATAATCAGATTGATTTTCAGGGTAGCCCGCTGAAAGTGGCACCGTTGGAATACGCAGGCTTTTTTAAGTATATGGCTAACAAGGCAGACGGAATCCCGGGTTATGTTACGGTGGATCCGGTGGGACAAAGTACAAAATACGTAAAACTGGAAAAGGGTATGAAATATGTGCCGTCATCTTACTTCCAGAAAGATCTGGCACGACATATCCGTTTTCATTATCCTACAGCGATTTTCGAAAACCTTCATTTTGAAGTGGATGAGGAAGGAAATCCGTATTACGTTGCCAGTGTGATGGATTATAAAGTTGGCCTGTTTAACGGCGAGACCATCAAAGGTGTGATCACCTGCGATCCTATCACAGGAAAAACGGAGTACTACCCGGTAAAAGAGATCCCTACCTGGGTGGACATGGCCTATAGCGGAGAACTGCTGGTGAAGCAGTTTGACTGGTATGGAACATATAACAACGGTTATTTCAACAGCCTGTTTGCAAAAAAAGGATGCCGCAAGAGTACCGTTACCCATAGAGGATATTCTGATTCCGAGGATGGAGATGATGGTGTAGCAGACTATGGATATATCGCCAAGGAAGGCGATATCTGGATCTATACCGGAGTGACCAGTGTGAATGAGGATGCTTCCAATATAGGATTTATCATGGTGAATGAGCGTACCGGAGAGGCACATTATTTTACCATCCCGGGTGCAGATGAGAATTCGGCCATGAATGCAGCGGAAGGTGAGGTACAGGAAAAAGGTTACACCGCATCCTTCCCGTCTTTGATCAACGTCAAAGGCGCAGCTACCTATATCATGCTGCTAAAAGATGCCAATGACATTGTGAAAATGTACGCAATGGTCAATGTGGAGCAGTATAATCTGGTGACCACGGGAGAAACCCTGGATGAATGTTACGACAATTATTGTAAGATGATCGGACTGGGAGAAAAAGATACGCAAGAGGAACCGGAGCCGGAAGAAACAACGAAGGACAGTGAGAATTATACCGGAGAAACGACAGAACTGGAATTTACCGTAGAGAGCATTACCAGTGCCGTGATCGATGGAAATACCTATATTTATTTTACGGATGAACAGCAACACATTTACAAGCAGAAGTTTGCGGAGAATGAGAACCTGCTACTGGTGAAAAAGGGTGATACCATTCATGCAGAGTGCGGACTTTTGGATACAGGAATTTACGTGATCATAAATGTGTTAGAGTAAGAGACGATAAGAGGAGAGAGAGCGCATGCGTTATGTACCAATGTCATTGGTAGAAGACGGAATGGTTTTGGGACAGGATATTTATGACGGAGGAGGTCGGATGCTGCTGGCACGGCATCTGATCTTAAATCCCACATACATTCGGAATCTGGATGAAATGGGATTCCCCGGAATTTATATCGATGATGAGTTTTCAGAGGATATTGAGATCAAGGAGATCATCAGGCCGGAGGTAAAAAGAGAGGCACTGGGTATGATCAGCACGCTTTTTATGGAAGGCGGAGAAAATAAGGTCTCGGAATCCGCCATGAACCGCATGGCAAAAATGGTAGTGGAACAGGTATTGGACAATGGTGATGCTATGTGCAATATGCTGGATATCAAGAAATACGATGATTACACCTATTTCCATTCGGTGAATGTGGGAATCCTGGCTACGATGGTAGGCTGTGCTATGAGATTTTCCGAAGAACAGTTGAGAGATCTGGCTTTGGCAGCCATGCTGCACGATATCGGAAAACGATTTATTCCGGTGGAAATCCTTAATAAAGTGGAGGAGCTGGATGAAGAAGAAAGCGCCGTATTGCGGACACATCCCAAACAGGGCGCAGATTTTCTGCGGGATAAGTATAATTTCTCCGTGTTTGTGAACCAGGGCGTGTTGCAGCATCATGAGTGGTATAACGGACATGGCTATCCGCTTGGACGCATGAAGGAGGAAATCCCCATTTTTGCACGGATCATCTCTGTGGTGGATGTATACGATGCCTTGACGACCAACCGGATGTACCACCCGGCGATTTCCAACAACGAAGCTGTGGAATATCTCATGGGCAGTGGCGGCCGGCAGTTTGACCCGGATATTCTGGAGGTGTTCCTTCATAAAATCGCCATTTATCCGGTGGGGGCTCAGGTAAAACTATCGGATGGAAGTCAGGCTGTGGTTATGAAGAATTATCCGGAAATGGTTCTGCGGCCTAAGATCAAACAGATGGGAACTTCCCGGATCATTGATCTGGCCTATGACTCGGATGCAAGAAATATTACCATTGTAGAAATGATCATGCGCTAACAGAAGGAAGAGACATGAAGATTGAACTTGTGGCCATCAATGCAAAATATATACATGTGAATCTGGCAGCGTATGCGCTGCAGTCCTACGCAAAACAGCATGGAATCTATACAGAGGTAAAAGAATACACCATTAATCATAATGCGGATCATATTCTTGAAGATGTTTATATAAGCCACCCGGACGTGGTGGCTTTTTCCTGCTATTTATGGAATATCACTTATGTGAAAGAACTTGCCTATGAACTGAAACGTCTTCTTCCGGATCTTGAGATCTGGCTGGGAGGACCGGAGGTGAGTTATGACGCAGAGGAAGTCCTGCACCACCATCCGGAGATACGGGGGATCGTGATAGGCGAAGGCGAAGCGACTTTTCTTGAGGTGTGTCGGCATTATCAGGAGCAGAAGGATCTAAATGAGATTGCAGGAATTGCCTACCGTACACCGGAGGGAGACATCTGTTTTACCGGGAAACGACCGTGTTTGGATATGGATGATCTGCCGTTTCCGTATGAGGATCTGTCAACGATGCAGAACCGGATCCTGTATTATGAATCTTCCAGAGGTTGTCCTTTTTCCTGCAGCTACTGCCTGTCTTCTGTAGACCGGAATGTGCGGTTCAAATCGCTTCCAAAGGTATATGAAGAGCTACAGAGATTTTTGGATGCGAAAGTGCCCCAGGTAAAGTTCGTGGATCGTACCTACAATGTGCAGGTGGAACATGCACTGGGGATATGGGATTATATCAGGCAGCATGACAATGGAGTTACTAATTTTCATTTTGAAGTGGCGGCGGATATTCTGACACCGGAAGAGGTGGAATGTCTAAGTCAGTTGCGTCCCGGACTGGTGCAGTTGGAGATTGGCGTTCAATCTACCAATGGGAAGACCATTGAAGAAATCCACCGGGTCATGAAGGTAACTACGGTAGAAGAGGTAACAAAACGGCTGAAACGATGCGGAAACATCAATCTTCATTTGGATCTGATCGCCGGGCTTCCCTATGAGGATTATCGGACATTTCAAAAGTCCTTCGATGACCTTTTCAGGATGCGGCCGCATCAGCTGCAGTTGGGATTTTTAAAAGTACTGAAGGGTTCTTATATGTATGAGAATGCCGGGGAGTATGGGCTACTCTATCATGAACGACCGCCGTACGAAGTATTATGTACCAAGTGGTTGTCTTTTGAAGAAGTCATTGCCCTAAAAGCCGTGGAAGAGATGGTGGAGGTGTATTATAACAGCAGCCAGTTTTCCACAGTATTGGGGGTGTGCTTTTACCTTAGGAAAGAGAACCTTGGTGCAGAAGAAGCCTATGGCTTCTTTGATGGACTGGCAAGGTATTACAGGGAAAACGGTCTGTCCGGGATCCAGCACAGTCGAAGCAGACGATATGAGATCCTGCTTTCTTATCTTACGGAAGATGAGAGGGCATTGGGGCAAAAAGCGGATGCACAGCAGAGCAAACAGATCCGTGAGGCAGTACTTTTTGACCTGTATTTGAGGGAAAATTTAAAAAGCCGGCCGGCGTGGGCCGGAGCGATCAGCGAAGAGGAACACAAAAACCGTAAAGAATATGGAAGTCGCCGACATATGGAACGATTTTCTTATGATTTTACCGGGTTATCTTTTTACCGGTGTGAACAGGCCCCGGTGCAGAAAACATGCGAGGTACTGTTTGATTATGAGAGACGGGATCCGGTTACCGGAAATGTGGCAGTAGAAAGGATGAACCATGACCAAAAAGGAACGAATGCTTGAAATCCTTCGTCGTATGGACGAACAGTACGGAACAGATCTGATCTGTTATTTGAACCATGACAATGCATGGCAGCTTTTGATCGCAGTGATCTTAAGCGCCCAGTGCACAGATGCCAGAGTGAATCTGGTGACAAAGGATCTGTTTAAAAAGTATGATTCTCTGGAAAAGTTTGCCAATGCAGAGTTGAAGGAGCTGGAGCAGGATATCCATTCTACCGGATTTTACCATAATAAGGCGGCCAATATCATTGCCTGTGCCAAACGTCTGGTGGAAGTGTATGGCGGAGAAGTTCCCGATCGGATGGAGGATCTCCTTACCCTGGCCGGGGTGGGAAGAAAAACAGCCAATGTGATCCTGGGAAATATTTATCATAAACCAAGTATAGTGGTGGATACGCATGTGAAGAGGATTTCCAATCGTTGGAAATTTACCAAAGAATCTGACCCGGAAAAGATTGAACGGGATCTGATGAAGTTACTGCCAAAGGAAGACTGGATCTTATACAACATCCATGTGATCTCTTTGGGAAGAAGTTATTGCACGGCACGTAAGCCGGACTGTGAACATTGCTATTTGAAGGATATCTGTGTATCATCCGAAGCCTGATTAGCTCGGCATAAGGTTGTCAATAATGTACGGGTAGAGGAAAGGTCGGAACCAATGAGCTGTGCATATTGCAGCACTTGAATGGCTTCGCTTATGTAGCCTGCTTCGGAAAGTGCTTCGCCCCAGTTTTGCAGGGCGGTGCAAAGCGCAAAGAAGTTTTCTTCATATTGGGTCAGGGCAGGAAGATTGGCGGCTCCGTAAGTGAGTTTCAGGTCAGTGTTGGATAGACCGTTTAGATTTAATATTTTTCGGCCTTTCATGGCAAAAACCTGTTCCCTGGCACTGCGGAGTGCTTCGGTTTCTTCTATGGAGAAAGGAAAAAGACTGTCGTCAAGAGTAATATAGGGCAGGGAGGAAAGGTCCTTTTTTCTGGTGGAATTGGCTTTATTTTCCCGTTCCCAGAAAGTGGCAGCACGTTCTTTATCCTTTTTACTCGCCCGGTTGGCAAAAAAGTTGATCATACTGACTGCTAAAATAAAAAATGCTAGGCATGTAAGTGGCATAGGATCCTTTCCGCAACACGATCAAAATGTCGCTTATCTCAACATAAATGTAATCTTAGATTAGGAGGGAAAACCATGAAACAAAAAACACGTCAAAGAATTGCAGGAGCTATTGCTGTGATCCTGATCCTTGGAATGGTTCTGCCATTAGTTTTGTCTGCCATCGTATAATCCATTTTAACTATACTCGCTTTTTGCTCGCACTGTCAATGCGAAAAAAGTGTTGGAGAATGGAATGCGGTGTGCTATACTTGAAAGTTGTAGCATTATGTATGAATGAAAGAAGTAAGGAATCTGGAATGAAAAGAAAGAGTTTTAGAAATGTAGTAGTGGCTTTGGCCATTTTGTGTACACTGACTGTAGCAGCTGTAACGATAGGAACGTTTCGCACCCACGCGGCATCGGATGAAAAAATCCTGGAGGGTGTATACATAGGAGGGCTGTCGGTAGGTGGAATGACAAGAGAGGAAGCCGAATCAGCCATTGAAGATTATGTGGAAGGTCTGATGGCAGAACCGGTAACTTTTACGGTATCCGATCGGGAAGTGAAGGCACTGCCGGAAGAACTTGGCATGACCTGCTCAGAGGAAACGCTGGCAGAACAGGCTTATACCGTGGGACACCTTGGAAATCTGATCCGCCGGTACAAAGACCAGCAGGATTTAAAGCACGAGAGTGTAGTTTTGAATGTGGCATTTCAGGTAGACAGGGGACTTTTGGAAGCATTTTTGGAAGATCACCTGGATACGTTAAATAAAGAGACCGTTAATAACGGCTTAAAGAGAGAAAACGGACAGTTCGTTTATATTCCCGGACAGGCAGGAGAAGTGGTGGATCTTGAAGCCAGCATGGATCTTTTGGAGGAATATTTTTCCCAGGAGATCACAGATAGTCTGGGAAGTGTGGAGCTGGTGAGCAAGGTGGAAGAACCCAAGGGCTCTGAAGAGGAGTTAAGCAAGGTAAAAGATGTTCTTGGAAGCTTTACCACTGATTATTCCACTTCCGCTGCAGGCCGATGTACCAATGTGGAAAATGCAACATCACTGATCAACGGAACCGTGATCTATCCGGGAGAAACATTTTCCGTACATGATACTATTTCCCCGATTACTTTGGATAATGGATATGCCATGGCAGGAGCCTATGAAAACGGAACCGTAGTGGAAAGCGTAGGCGGTGGTGTGTGTCAGGTGTCCAGTACCCTGTATAACGCTGTGATCCGGGCGGAACTCGAGATTGTGGAGCGTTTTCCGCATTCTATGGTGGTTACTTATGTGCAGCCATCCCAGGATGCAGCTATTGCAGGAGATTATAAAGACTTAAAATTCAAAAACAATCTGGATACTCCAGTTTATATTGAAGGTTATACCGCCGGCAAAAAGGTATTTTTTAATGTGTATGGTATGGAAACCAGAGACAGTAACCGTAGCATAAGCTTTGAAACAGAGATCACAGAAACCAACGAGCCAAAGACCAAGTTTACGAAGACGGATGCGCCTATCGGAACGGTGACTAAGATCCAGGGTGCTCATGTGGGTTACAAAGCTGTGTTATATAAGATCGTAACCGTGAACGGAAAAGAAGAAAGCCGGGAAGTGTTTAACCGCAGTACCTATTCTGCTTCTGCAGCCATCTATGAGGTGGGTACGAAATCCGATAACAAAGATGCGATCAAAGCCATTAAGGATGCGATCAAAACCGGAGATCTTTCTGAAGTGACCAGTGCGGCAAAATATTGGTCGGATAGTGCAATAAGTAAGAGAGAAGAAAAAGAGCAGGATAAGAAGCAGGAATCTGATAAATCCGATGATAAAAAGGAGGATTCTTCACAGAAGGAGGATTCCGAAGAGGCAGGAGAGGATTAGAGGATGAAAGTTGGGAAAATCCCTGAGAACGTACTGAAGCGTTCTGTTTTAAAAGCCGTAAAAGGAAACAGAGAGGAAGTTTTATTAAGCGCCGCAGTGGGAGAAGACTGTGCAGCCCTAAAACTTGAAGAGGACGAAGTCTTTGTGCTTTCTACAGATCCGATCACAGGAGCTACACAGGAAATCGGAACCCTGGCGATCCATATTACTGCCAATGATCTTGCAAGCAGTGGAGCAGAACCCATCGGCGTGCTATTGACAATTTTGCTTCCGGAAGGAACAGAAGAACCGGAGTTAAAGGATCTGATGTCTGAGATGCAGCGGCACTGCGAGGCATTGAATATGCAGATTTTAGGCGGTCATACGGAAGTGACCAGAGCGGTAAATCAGCCGCTGGTCAGCGTTACGGGTGTGGGAAAAGCCAAAGAAGGGAAACTGATATCCACCGCGGGTGCCAAACCGGGTATGGATATCCTTGTCACAAAATGGATCGGTTTGGAGGGCACCAGCATTATTGCCCGGGCAAAAGAGGAAGCGCTTTTAACCCGCTATTCGGCGAAGTTCATTGACACCGCCAAGGAATTTGATCAGATGATGTCTGTGGTAAAAGAGGGTCTTATTGCTGCGGGGTTCGGAGTGAGTGCTATGCATGATGTGACCGAAGGAGGAATCTTCGGGGCATTGTGGGAGATGGCAGAAGCTTCTGATGTGGGACTCACCATTGATCTTATGAGTATTCCGGTAAAACAGGAGACCATTGAGATCTGCGAGTTCTTTGGGCTCAATCCCTACGAACTGATCTCTTCCGGCTGTATGCTCATGGCCTGTGAGGATGGAAACGGGCTGGTGGCGAAGCTGGCAGAACAGGGCATCAAGGCAAACATCATCGGAAAAGCTACGGATTCCAAGGACCGGGTTTTGCTACATGAAGATGAGAAACGGTTTTTGGAACCACCCAAAACTGACGAATTATATAAGGTGGTGTAGGCATGGCAAAGTTAAATATCGTACTCCACGAGCCGGAAATTCCCTTTAACACAGGAGCTATCGGAAGGACCTGTGTGGCCACCGGTACCAGGCTACACCTGATCGAACCTCTGGGTTTTAAGATCGATGATAAAAGCGTACAGCGGGCAGGTCTGGATTATTGGCCACAGCTGGATGTCACAACCTATATCAGTTACGAAGATTTCTTAGAGAAAAATCCCGGTGCCAAAATTTATATGGCAACCACCAAGGGAAAGAATGTGTATACGGAAGTAAACTATGAACCGGATTGTTATATCATGTTTGGAAAAGAAAGTGCGGGAATCCCGGAGCGGATCTTGGCCCATCATAAGGATGACTGCATCCGTATCCCGATGATCGGGGAAACCCGGTCACTGAATCTGTCTAATTCCGTTGCCATTGTTTTGTACGAGGCGTTACGACAGAACAATTTTGAACACATGAAGCTGGAAGGGGCACTTACGAAATACGAGGATTATATTGAATAATCCATGATTGAAGGAGAAAAATATGGGAATCATCAAAGCCGCAAAGCTGGTGCATGAATACATACACCGTGATGATGATGGAAACGTTGATCATATTGAAACTGCTCTTGACGGGGTGGATCTTGATATAGAAGCAGGGGATTTTATAGCGATTCTGGGTCATAACGGTTCCGGAAAGTCTACCCTTGCCAAGCACATGAATGTAATCCTGGAGCCTTCCGAAGGAACTGTCTGGGTAGACGGAAAAGATACCGCTAACGAAGAAAACCTCTGGGACATCCGGAAAACTGCCGGAATGGTGTTCCAGAATCCGGATAATCAGATCATTGCAGGAGTAGTAGAAGAAGATGTGGGATTTGGACCGGAGAATCTGGGGGTACCTACAGACGAGATCTGGAAGCGTGTGGCGGACAGCCTGTCAGCGGTTCATATGGAAGCGTATCGTACCCAATCGCCGAATAAATTATCCGGCGGGCAGAAACAGAGGGTGGCTATTGCCGGGGTACTGGCTATGGAACCGAAATGTATTATTTTGGATGAGCCTACCGCCATGTTAGACCCGGTAGGACGGCAGGATGTGATCCGCACAGTCCGGGAATTGAATGAGAAAAAGAAAGTGACGGTAATCCTCATCACCCATTATATGGAAGAAGTGGTGTTCGCGGACAAAGTCTTTGTTATGGACCAGGGTAAGATCGTGATGCAGGGAACCCCGCGGGAGATCTTTTCCCGGGTAGACACCTTGAAAAGTTATCATTTGGATGTTCCGCAAGTTACGCTTTTGGCTCATGAACTTAAAAAAGCAGGAATGGATCTGCCGGAAGGGATTTTAACGCGGGAGGAATTGCTGGAGGCATTATGTCGTTAATTGTAAATCACGTAAACTATGTTTACGGACAGGGAACCAGCTTTGAACAGCAGGCATTAAAAGATGTGAATCTTTCCATCGAAGATGGAGAATTTATAGGAATCATTGGACACACCGGATCAGGAAAATCTACGTTGATCCAACATCTCAACGGACTTTTGAAACCTTCATCCGGTGAGATTTATTATAACGGACGAGATATTAACGATAGCGACTTTTCCCGAAAAGAACTTCGAAGTCATGTGGGACTGGTGTTCCAGTACCCGGAATATCAGTTGTTTGAGACCACGGTGTTTGAGGATGTTTGTTTCGGACCGAAGAACCAGGGCTTAAAGGAAGGGGAAGCCGGACTTCGTGCCTTTGAAGCACTTCGGAATGTGAAGATCCCGGAGGAAATGTATTATCAGTCGCCATTTGAATTGTCCGGAGGACAGAAGAGGCGTGTGGCCATTGCGGGAGTGCTGGCTATGAAACCGGAGATTCTAATATTAGATGAACCTACAGCCGGTTTGGATCCCCAGGGTAGGGATGAGATCCTGGGAGAACTTAAGCGATTGCATAGGGAACAGGGCATGACGGTTGTGCTGGTATCCCACAGTATGGAAGATGTAGCAAATTATGTAGACCGTCTGGTGGTAATGGATGACGGTGCCATCCGCTATGACGGAACGCCTAAGGAGGTCTTTTCTCATTATAAGGAATTGGAGCAAATGGGTCTGGCTGCACCGCAGGTAACCTATCTGATGCATGAATTAAAAGAGAGAGGTTATGCTGTAGATGAAAATGCAACCACAATAGAAGAAGCCAAAGCATCCATTCTCAAAGCGTTTGCACATAATACAGGAAGGTAAGACAATACCATGTTAAGAGATATTACAATCGGGCAGTACTATCCGGGGGATTCTGTGATCCACAGACTGGATCCCAGAGTCAAGCTGATGGGAGCCCTGACGTTTATCATATCGGTTTTTTTGTTTGACAGTATTCCCGGATTCATTCTGGTGACACTGTTTATGGTGGCCTGTATCCGGCTATCTAAGGTTCCTTTCAAATTCATGGTAAAGGGACTGAAGGCCATTGTTGTGATCCTGATCATGACGGGGATTTTTAATCTGTTTTTGACGCCCGGAGAGCCCCTGTGGCAGTTTGGGTTTCTGAAGATTACGGAACGCGGACTTCTTAATACCGGATATATGCTGGTGCGTTTAAGCTATCTGATCATCGGAACATCCATGATGACATTGACCACCACACCAACCCGTCTGACGGATGGGATGGAAACGGGATTGCGGTTTTTAAAAGTGGTTAAGGTTCCGGTGCATGAGATTGCCATGATGATGTCCATTGCCCTTCGGTTTATCCCGATTCTTATCGAGGAAACGGATAAGATCATGAAGGCGCAGATGGCTCGTGGAGCGGATTTTGAAACCGGAAATTTCATCCAAAGAATAAAAAATATGATCCCTCTGCTGGTGCCCTTGTTTGTATCAGCCTGGCGCAGAGCTATGGATCTGGCCATGGCCATGGAGGCCCGTTGCTATAATGGCGGCGAGGGCAGAACCTGTATGAAACCGCTAAAATATCAGAATCGTGACCGGATCGCCTATGCGGTACTGATCCTGTATCTTGCGGCGATGATCGGATTGAAAATCTGGTTGTAAGAAAGAGATTAGAACGCTGTTTTTCCGGGGGATGTTACTCGGAAAATCAGCAGAAAGAATAGATGATAACATGAAGCGAGTAAAACTGATCGTATCCTACGACGGAACCAATTACTGCGGATGGCAGAAGCAGCCCAATGGGATCACAGTAGAGGAAGAATTAAATAAAGCCTTGACGGATCTTTTCCAGACACCCATTGAGGTGATCGGGGCCAGCAGGACCGATGCGGGAGTGCACTCTCTGGGCAATGTGGCAGTATTTGATACGGATGCCAGAATGCCTGCGGAGAAAATCTCCTATGCTCTAAACCAGCGGCTTCCGGAGGATATTAGGATCCAGGATTCCTGTGAAGTGGATCCGAATTTTCATCCCCGCTATGCGGACAGTGAAAAGACCTATCAATATAAGATCTTGAATACCCGTTTCCCGCAGCCGCTACGCAGAAGGGATACGTTTTTCTATTATCAGGATCTTGATGTGGCAGCTATGCAGAAGGCAGCAGGGTATCTGGTGGGAGAACATGATTTTAAATCCTTCTGTGCAGTGAATGCCCAGGTTAAATCTACGGTACGTACCATTTATTCCTGTTATGTGGAAAAAGACGGAGACCTTATAACCATTACGGTAACGGGAAACGGTTTTCTCTATAATATGGTAAGGATCATTGCGGGAACGCTGATCAAAGTAGGAAGCGGTGCCATCCGACCGGAAGAAATGACGGATATTATGTACGCATTAGACCGGGAGGCATCCGGCCCTACCGCACCGGCCTGCGGCCTGACCATGATAGGAATTGAATATTATGATGACTGGGAAATCCGACAGGAAGAAAAATGATTTTCTGCCGATGGGACGGTTTCAAGGGTTTAATAGCCCGGGAGTTGAAAAAAATTGTTGACAGCGTAAGCATGGCGGTATATAATGGTTTAGTCTGACGTGGAGAAGATGTGCGCCCATTAGCCCCGGGAGTACATTGATCATAGATGATGGAACAAGTTGTGTTTCTATTTGATTGGTTTCGGACATTTCCAATCGGATCGCAGCGGTTCCGGTAGTTGAATTTTTAAGGAGGAAAACCAATGAAAACTTTTATGGCCAATCCAGATAAGATTGAAAGAAAATGGTATGTAGTAGATGCTACAGGATATACATTAGGACGTTTAGCATCCGAAGTAGCAAAAGTGCTGAGAGGAAAGAACAAACCGGTTTTTACCCCGCACGTTGATACCGGTGATTATGTGATCATCGTAAATGCAGATAAGATCAAAGTTACAGGTAAGAAATTAGATCAGAAGATTTACTATCATCACTCCGACTATGTGGGAGGAATGAAAGAGACCACATTGAAAGAAATGTTAGCAAAACATCCTGAAAGAGTTCTTGAGTTCGCAGTGAAGGGAATGCTTCCAAAGGGACCTCTGGGAAGACAGATGTACAAGAAGTTATTCGTATATGCAGGACCGGATCACAAACATGCGGCTCAGAAGCCTGAAGTTTTAACATTTTAATCGAAGGAGGTAAATTCAAGTGGCAGCTACAAAGTTTTACGGAACAGGAAGAAGAAAGAGTTCTGTTGCAAGAGTATATTTAGTACCGGGAACCGGTAAAATCACAATCAATAACAGAGACATTGATGAGTATTTAGGATTAGAGACCTTAAAAGTGATCGTTCGTCAGCCATTGGTTGCAACAGAGAACGCTGATAAATATGACGTATTAGTAAACGTTAAGGGTGGTGGATACACCGGACAGGCCGGAGCAATCCGTCATGGTATCTCAAGAGCACTTCTTAAAGTTGATTCTGAAGAGTACAGACCGATCTTAAAGAAGGCTGGATACTTAACACGTGACCCACGTATGAAAGAGCGTAAGAAATACGGACTCAAAGCAGCACGTCGTGCACCACAGTTTTCAAAGAGATAA
>JBJEKY010000020.1:0-4465 GCA_051878875.1 Lachnospiraceae bacterium
TGATTAGCTACTTTTCTTGTATCAAACATATGTATTTCCTCCTCGAAAATGTTATTAGCCGGCTGTCAGATAACCGCCCTGCTAACTTTGTATTAGCCGGCTGTCTTCTGACAGGTTCAGCATAACAAAATCGAGGCCATTTTCCAATAAAGCGGTGCTTGAGTTTGTCGACTCAAGCACCGGTTGAGTTTTATTTTCCTGAGATCACTACATGATCCACACCAATGTAAGGAACAACTACGGTTCCGTCGCAAAGCACTTCTTTGGATATGGAGACTACATTCTTGAACATCTCTGCCAGATTGCAGTTGATCATGGTTTCCATCACGGCTCCCTTGATCTGCCCGTCTTCCACATAGAAACTGTTCTTTGCCACGCCGGACAATTCACCGTTGGCAGAAGGCTGTCCACAGGAAACGGCTCCTACGATGAGCCCCCGTTTCACATTTTTCACCATATCCTCATAAGCGGTATCACCCGGCTCGATCACCAGATCAAATCCGGAGTTCTTGGCACGCGGAACATCACACTTATTGGAAGCATACAGAGATGCAAGGTAACTCTTTAAAACACCTTTTTCAATCACCATGAAATCCTCGGAACGGAATCCGTCTGAAGTATGTACTTCATGATCAATGATCCGCTCATCCCAGGGTTTCATGCCAATACTCAATTTCTCAGAAGCCACCTGCTCACCCAGTTTTCCAAGCCAAAGACCGGTTTTATCTAAGATCACAGAATCGGAGATAAAATTGGACAAGGCAAAATATACCATCTGTGCTGCGCAGGCCGGCGTGAAGATCACTTCTCCTTCAAACTTACCGTCTATGGTCATTGGATTCAGGGAATCTTCCGCATCCTTCAAATCCTTATTGACACTTCCAAGTTCCAGAAGCGGCCTGTCTAAACTGTCAAAAATCACCTGTGTTCCGGTAAGTCCTGTGGAATTCTCTCCGTCATTTCCGGCAAATTCCATCATCAGTTCATAATTGCCTTCTGTTTTCTCATCCAGACTTCCGTTGGTATTACGGTAGATGGCATGCTTTTTCACATGTTTTAAAATGGTCTGCATCACCAGTACCTTTGGATGTTTCTGTTCAATGGCTGCATTTAATTCCTGTGCCCGCTGCATTAAGCCGTCAATATCCGGTTCCTCCACACCCAGATTAAACTGTGCCGGTTCCATTCCGGGAGCAATATCAAAGTTCTCATCCGGGGTTCCGGATTCTGCTGACAAAAGTGCGGTATCAAGAGCCGCTTTCAAAGACTCTTCATCAAATTTATTCACTGTGGTGGTTCCCACCTTCTGATCCTTGATGACTTTGATCCCCACGTACTGATCAAACAGGGTTCTAAACAAAGTAAATTCTCCATTTTCCATGGTGATTTCTCTGGTTTCGTTCAGCATCACCGTAAACTGGGCTTTTACCTTTTTCTCTTCAATAAGATTTAATAACCGATCGGATACTGCTTTTATATTTTCCATCTCTATCTACCTCCAATCGAAATCTTGCACTTGAGGGCCGGTCCACCCATGGCAACCGCCATCGGCTGTTTCTTGCCGCAGGTACCGTTGGGAATCCATTTTACCTCATCTGAAACCATTTCCACCGTCTTTAGCATATCAAATGCCAAACCGGAAACGGTGGTGTCTAAGATCGCTCTTCCCAATTTACCATGCTTAATCTCATATCCCATGCAGATACCGAACATAAACTCTCCGGTCAGATCCGCCTGTCCGTTGTTGGTAGACAGCAGGTAATAGCCATCATCCACGGAAGCGATCATGTCTTCCAGTTTATCCTTTCCGGGCAATACCGTGGTGTTTCTCATACGGATCAATGGTTCGTCGGAAAAGCTCCAGCCTCTGGCATTTCCGCAAGGCTCTACACCAAACTGTCCGGCAGTCTCCCGGTTGTGCATGTAGCCTTTCAGGATGCCATTTTCCACCAAAACAGCATCTTTAGCCTCCACACCTTCGTCGTCCAGATATACCGGCAGGGAGGTCTGCTCACCAAAAGAAGTATGAGCGTAATCTACGATGCTAACCAACTCTGAGGCTACCTGTTTGCCAAGATACGGTCCTGCCACAGAACCGCCCAGCACCAGATCCGCCTCTACGGTATGACCCACTGCTTCATGGGCGATCATACCTGCCACTTCCGGGTCTAAGATCACAGTCTTCACACCGGCTTCGGCGTATACGCCCTCTGCCTTATCGCATAAGCGCTGATACAGTTTTTCCAGTTCTTCATACACCTTGGTTAGGTCTGTGAAATGATCCTCTATATGTCCAAATCCGCCAAAAGCCTGTGCCAGTTCCAGTGGCTGACCGTCCTTGGATTGCATGTTTAAAATGACATAAACCACAGCTCTGGGATACGCCACATGACCATTGCAGGCATCCGAAGTATAGATGATCTTCTCCATGGTATCCTCTCTATACACCACGGTACGGCTGGTAAGCTTCGGATAGCTCTTTACAATATGATCATCGATGGTTCGTAAGATCTCTACGATTTTTTTCTGCTCATAATCAATGATAAACCGCTTGGAATTGATCTGCCCGGTTTTGTAGGCCGGCAAAGCCGTTTTTCTCTTCTTAGCATATTTGTGCAGATACTCTGCATTTTCGGTCGCTGCTTTTAACACCATTTCCGCTGCTGCCCCGGAATAATCCGCCATGGACGCAAAACCGTTTACACCATTCTTATATACTCTGGCACAAACTCCATTCACCTCGGAACGCTCATTGGCGATCAGGTTTCCCTGTTGAAGCACAACTCTTCGGACCCGGTTTTCCTGACCGCGCAAAACGGTCTGCATGCCGGGCTCGAAGAAGCGTTGTTTGTCAAATAAGATATCTTCTAACATTCTTCCTCCTTTTAAACCAAAACAATAAACTGATTTGATTATATCATGAAATGCCAAGCATGGAAACGAAAAAGCGTCTTTACCCGGATTTTACGGAAATTTGACTTTTATATGATGGCAGGAGAATTTTCGCCTTAATATACTGGAATGTGGTATTTTAGATTCTTAGGATTCGGAGGACAATAACCATGTTATATATAAACCGTGAACTCTCCTGGCTTAAATTCAATGAACGGGTGTTGGAAGAAGCCGAACGTAAAGATAATCCATTTTGTGAACGGCTGACTTTTGCATCCATCTACCAAAGTAACCTGGATGAATTCTTTATGGTACGAGTGGGATCTCTCATTGACCAGATGCTGGTATCACAGTCCATGCGTGAAAACAAAACACAGATGACTGCCGGAGAGCAGATCAATGCCATTTTAAAAGAGACGGCTAAGCTAAATCGCCGTAAGGATACCATCTATGAAGAATTAATGGGGCAGTTGGAAACCTATGGAATCCGGCTGGTAGATTTTGGGAAGATCAGCCTTTCGGAAAGCGAAGAGTTGGAACGATATTTCGACACGGAAGTCGCCCCTCTGATCTCCCCCACGATGGTCGGAAAAAGGCAACCCTTTCCTTTTCTTCGGAACAAAGAGATCTACGCTGCCGTGGTACTTGCTGGCAAAAGCGGCAAGGAAAAGCTGGGTATCATTCCCTGTGGCACCGGCACATTTCCCAGACTTATCCGGGTTCCCGGTCGACAGGATGCCTATATGCTGTCGGAAGAGCTGATCCTGCATTTTATCCCCAAGGTTTTTCCTGGTTATCGTGTTGTATCCAAGTCCCTCATTCGCCTGACCAGAAATGCAGATATCGACTCCGATGCTTTATATGATGAAGACCTTGATTATCGCGAATTTATGGCAGACATCATCCGGCAACGGCGCAGATTGGCCCCGGTACGATTAGAGCTTTCCCGCAAGTTAGACGGAGATATCGTAGAAACCTTGTGCCGATACGCAGATGTGGATCCGACCTATGTTTTTTGCAGTCGTTCCCCGTTGGATCTGTCTTTCCTTTTTCAGATCCAGGATCTTTTGCGCCATATTCCGGAACTGTTTTATGAAAAACGCTTCCCCCAGAAATATACCCAGTTTTGCCCGGAGGCATCGCTCTTTCAACAGATACGGGAAAAGGATAAGCTACTATGCTATCCCTTTGACAGTATGAAGCCTTTCTTAGATCTTTTACGGGAAGCTGCCTCTGATCCCGCGGTGGTGTCCATCCGCATGACCCTGTACCGGGTTGCCCGTCACAGCGAGATCGTAGAAAGCCTCATTGAAGCTGCCGAAAACGGCAAAGATGTGCTGGTTTTGGTGGAGTTAAAGGCAAGATTTGATGAAGAAAACAACATTGAATGGTCCCGTCGCCTGGAGGAGGCAGGCTGCCAGGTCATCTATGGTCTGGACGGCTACAAGGTGCACTCCAAGTTGTGTCTTATTTCCCGCAGGCATGAGGGGCGGACAGAGTATTTTACCCAGGTGGGCACCGGAAATTACAATGAAAAAACCGCCCGGCAGTACACGGACCTTTCCCTTATGAC
>JBJEKY010000021.1:0-4427 GCA_051878875.1 Lachnospiraceae bacterium
GGCGTATCCGGTAAACACCGGATACGCTCCAAAAAACTATTTTTCCAGAGAATAGGAAACCCCGTCTTTTTCGTACAGGTCTCCAAATTCTACAGAACTATCATTACTGTAAATCACGTTGTCTTTGCAATAGACCGCATAAATTCCGGACTGCGAAAGCTCCTGAACTGTTACTTCATCAAACGAATCCGCAACATAAATCGGGATCGATTTCATCAGGATCTCGGCACAGGATTCACTGGTAGACTGCATGATCAGTTCATTGATACTACTGATACAGGTTCCGTCTTCCATAGATAAATACATCGTCCGGTCGTCTCCCTGTTTTGTCGTATAGTAGTATCGCTCATCTGTGTCGCCAAGAGAATAATCCCTGAAATATACGATGCTTCTTGCACCGGAATAATTCATTGTCGCCGCATTGTAGATGGTGTCCCCGTCACAATGATACAATGTAACCGCAAAATCACTATCGGTTTTGTCAAAGTTTCTGGTGAATCCATTGTAGCTGGCAATGTATCCGGCCAAATGGTTGTTCTCTTCCATAATATCTGCAACATAGTCTACAATGAATGCATTCTTCATCCAATAGAAATCCAAGAAACTGTCAATGCCTTCCTGCTTGGCAAACGCAAGATATTCATCCGATACACAAAGCATGACTTTGTTATTTCCCATCAGTTTGAGTTGAATCTGTTCCGGATCAGCCGCATATACAGCACACTCCTTGAAAAACTCTGCCACCTGGGTATTGACCAAAGGATCATACAGCTTTGCTTCGTCATCATTTTCACTGAAAAAGATGTCATCATACAGCTTGTAGACCGGTGCTAAATACTGCAACCTGCACTGGTTTTCTTCCAGGGTTTCAAGAGACTGATATAACAGATCTCCCACTTCAACCTCTTCATTAGGATGTGCACTAATGTAATACACATTGTGCACATCCACAAAATTACGATCTGCATTAAACACCTGGTAAGCAGTTACCATTGCATCGGTATACAGTTCTCTGAGTTCGTTGTATTCCACGGACGCAGAAGCACCATTATAGCCGATATTATATTGAAAAACAAATTCACCACTGCAATTTGTTTCCTCTGCTTCTGCGGAGATCTCTCTCCAGCCATTTTCTACCATCACACAGGAAGAAAGACTATAGGTAAGGGATACTACCGAAACCACCAGGAAAAAGATAGCCAGGATAATTCTTAATTTTACGTGTTTGATCTCAGGAATTTCAATCTCTTCCACGTCGCCATTCTTTCTTGCTTGCTTCATAAATACTCCTTAAGTCTGACTCCTGTTAGAGGATCGCAATCACCAGTGCGATCAGGAAGATTGCCAGAATTACAGCACGGAAGATCAGGCCGGAAATAGCACCTTTCTTAAACTTGTTGTAATTTCTGTAATACTTCTTGGACTTGAATACCATTGCAGCGATTAAAGAAAGGATCGGAAGGAAGAATCCTACCACAGCCATCCATGTGCTTCCGGTATCGTGTACCGGTGCCTCAAGGAATTCCAGTTCTGCGTTGGTCAACTTTCTTGTGGTATCAACACTATGCTGAAGTTCTTCTTCTGACTGTGCGATCTGAATAGACTTGATGGTCTCTCCTTTTTCACGCAACGCCTTATACTCTGCAATCTCCTTCTTGTTACCATATACCCAGTGATCATGTCCGATGTTTACGAACTCCGGCTTGTCTTCACTGTAATCATGCATAGAAGGATCGTAGGTACGAAGTACTTTCTTCTTCTCTAATTCCGGATCCGGGATTGGGATTGCGGAAATCAGAGAATGGGTATACGGATGCAGTGGGAAGTCAAATAACTCTTCTGCATCGGCAACTTCCACAATACGTCCCTTATAGATAACTCCGATACGGTCGGAAATGAAACGTACGATGGATAAGTCATGTGCAATGAACAGGTAGGTAACCTGTTGCTCTTTCTGGAACTTCTTCATCAGGTTTAATACCTGCGCACGGATGGAAACATCCAATGCGGAGATCGGTTCATCGGCGATAACCAATTCCGGTTCCATAACCATGGCTCTTGCCAAACCGATTCTTTGTCTCTGTCCTCCAGAGAACTCATGCGGATAACGGGTTAAGTGCTCCGGTAAAAGACCAACCTCGTTAATGATATTTTCTACTTTTCTCACACGGTCTGCTTCATTCTCATATAAATGGAAGTTGTACAGACCTTCGGAAATAATATAATCTACTGTTGCACGTTCATTTAAACATGCTGCCGGATCCTGGAATACCATCTGGACATTACGGATCACTTCACGGTCAAGGGATTTGGAAATCTTACCGGAAATTGGCACACCCTTATACAGAATCTCTCCTGCAGAAAGCGGGTTCACACGGATCACCGCACGGCCAATGGTAGTCTTACCTGAACCGGACTCACCTACCAGTGAGAAGGTCTCTCCTTTATGAATGTCGAAAGATGCATTGGTTACAGCCTTTACTGCATTTTCGCCCTTGCCGAATGTAATATCTACGTTTTTCAATGACAGGAGGATCTCTCTGCCATTCTCATCTAATGGACCATGTTCCGGAAAATTTGAAACATTATTTTGTACAGACACGTTCTAATCTCCTATATATTAAATGCTTTAATTAATTTTTCATGAATATCTTTGATACCGTCCGGCTTCTCGATCTGAGGAGCACTCGGATGTAACAACCATGTCTTAGCATAGTGGGTATCAGTGATCTTGAACATTGGCGGCTCTTTCAAAGTATCAATCTTCAAGCAATACGGGTTACGCGGCGCAAACGGATCACCTACAATCTTGTTGTAAAGTGATGGCGGCGTACCTGTAATGGAATAAAGCTTGGTATTTCTCTGTGCCAGCTGTGGTAAGGATGATAGAAGTGCCCAGGTATACGGATGATGCGGATCATAGAATACCTCTTTCACTGTTCCAACCTCAACAATCTGTCCGGCATATAATACCGCAACACGGTCAGCAATATTTGCAACCACACCAAGGTCGTGTGTAATGAACACGATGGTGTAATGGAATTCCTTCTGCAGATCCTTGATCAACTGCAGGATCTGTGCCTGGATGGTAACATCCAATGCAGTAGTCGGCTCATCACAGATCAGGATCTTCGGACGGCAGGACAGAGCAATTGCAATAACGATTCTCTGTCTCATACCTCCGGAATACTGATGCGGATAGTCATCAAAACGTTTCTCCGGATTTGGAATACCTACCTTGCTCATCATCTCGATGGCACGTTTTCTTGCCTCTGCATAGGAACAATCCTGATGCTTCATGATAACAGAAGTTATCTGCTTACCAATGGTAAGAACCGGGTTTAAGGATGTCATAGGATCCTGGAATACGGTTGCCACACGACGACCTCTGATCTTAGACCAGTCTGCCGGGTTCTTCACATTAGCCAGATCCAGAATTGCGGTTCCATGCAACTGATCCGGAGTTTCATCCTCATAACGAACACGGAAGGTAACCGGTCCAAACACTGCATTTCTCTGCTCTTCGTCATTAAGATCCACACCGATCTTCATAGCCTTCACTAACTGCTCCTGAAGACCTTCAATTGCCTTTCTTCTTCTGATTGGATTATATCTTCCCACAGAAAGGTAAACTTCCTTAGCCAGGATCTCATTTCTCTTCTTGATTTCCTCAGAAACAGGAGTCTGGATTTCTTCCTTATAGCGAGCATCTAATGCTGCTTTCTTTTCCTCGTACTCCTTATTATAAACCACATCATTCTTGCTTCTCTCAGCACGGAGTTTCAACTCTTCCTCGTGGAATTTCTTCATATGTTTGATCTGCTCTTCCACGTCGTCGATCTTACTTTCCGTTTCTTTGATCTGGTTCTTCTCTTTCTTGGAGTCGAAAGTCTGTTTTAAGTTAAATAAATCAATTTTCTTGTCATTTAACTCTTTTAATTTTGCTTCATACTCGTCGAGTTCTTCCTCTGAGAAGCTCTCACGTGCTTTTCTTTCTGCCTCTAACTTCTCCAGTTCACGATAAGTTTCTGCACCTGCTTCTGTCTTAGAAAACTCGTTTAAATTAGCCTCAATCTTCTCGATCTCTTTCTTTGCGGAATCCGTAAGCGGAACCACAGTATCAGCTAATTCACTGTCGCTAAAAATAATACTTCCCTGATCAATGAATCCATTGGAGTCCAACATACCGGCAAAGGTCTTGGTAAATACAGACTTACCGGATCCGGACTCTCCCACGATAGCAATGGACTCGTCTTCATAGATATCCAGGGAGATTCCACGGATAGCAGTCAAAATCCTGCCACGCACATGGAACTTAACATTTAAATCCTTAACGGATAATAATACTTTTCTGTTGTCTTCCATTTTCGTACCTCTTACATATGTGTTCTAGGATCGGCTGCATCACCGAGATTCTGACCTACTAC
>JBJEKY010000022.1:0-25922 GCA_051878875.1 Lachnospiraceae bacterium
TTATTTGTTCTGCCCTATTTTCTTGGGTAACCCCTACTTCTTTGTTTCAAACTTCCTCCTTAATACATCGTCCGAAGCCCCTTGGGATAATGGTTTTTCATGATGGTTCCCGTCAGTTTTCCCCATCCGACGGAATACCCGTCTACATCTACAAGATGCCATCCTTTTTCTCCTTCCCAGGTAAAAGTCTGTCCATGTAAATACTCTAATACTCTGGGATCTTCTGCACTTAGACCGGTACGGTAGTTTTCCTTCACCTGTACCGGCAAAAGTGCCATGGCCAGGGCATGAGCCGGCTCAAACCGGTCTTTTTTTCTTATTCCCAGCTGCAAGCCCGGACGGAGAACCTTCAGCCCCTTTAAATCCGGGCATTCCGGCGGTGCCAGATACAATTTATCTCCATAGTTTAAGAACACACCCTCTTGTTGTATCTGAAGACAGGTTTGTTCAAACTCCCGATAAGATGCAATTTCCTTTTCCGTGAGGGATTTCTGTACCACGGCTTTTCTTTCTGCCGGGAGTGGTTCTCCCATTTTACGAAATACCGCTGCAAAATGCCCCTCTCCCTTTAACCGATGCGGAAACAGTCGGATGGTTTTGCCTGCTTCATCATATCCCGGGCTCATGCCACCGCAAAGCGGGACCGACTCCAATTCATACTCCGGATAGTTTTCCAGAAAACGGCTGACACTGCCCTCATCTTCTTCTTTTGAAAAAGTACAGGTAGAATACACCAGCCTGCCTCCGGGACGTAACATACGTTGGGCACAGGAAAGGATCTCATCCTGCCTTGCAGCACAAAGTGCCACATTTTCTTCACTCCACTCTTGCGCAGCATTGTCATTCTTTCGAAACATTCCCTCCCCTGAACAGGGAGCATCCACTAAGATCTTATCAAAATACTCCGGAAAAACCTCTGAAAGATGCGCCGGTGTCTCATTCGTTACCAGACAGTTCGATACTCCCATACGCTCTACATTCTCCGAAAGGATCGCTGCTCTTGCGGGATGGATCTCATTACTGATCAAAATCCCCTTCCCTTTCATGGCTGCTGCGATCTGGGTTGTTTTTCCTCCCGGAGCCGCACACAGATCCAGGATCTTTTCTCCTGGCTTTGCTTCCAAAAATGTGGCCGGTGCCATAGCACTGGCCTCCTGAATGTAATATACCCCCGCTGCATGATAGGGATGTTTCCCCACCGGTTCTTCCGGATCATAATAAAATCCGTTTTTCTCCCACGCAACCGGTTCTAACTGCCACGGCATCTGTTGCAACACCGTTTCCCTGTCTGCTTTTAAAGGGTTGATCCGCAGGGAAGCGTAGCGCGGTGTACAAAGACTATCCAGATAGTCTTTATACTCGTCTCCTAACATACTTTCCATTCGTTTCAAAAATTCTGCCGGATACATTTTCGTCTTCCTCCCCACGGTTTTTTCCTACTATTTATTAGTGTACCACAACCAAAACGGAGGCACAACTTAAAGTGCCTCCGTAACGAAACTGCTTTTTGCAGTTTTAAACTCTATGTAACTTCTTACAGGCGGTATGCCTTGATCCTCTCCTGCAGATCCTCCGATAATCCACGGATATCTCCGCTGCCACGCTCGATCTCCAGCATCAGAGCCATGACTTCCTCGATGGATGCATTGGTTTCCTGTGTTGATGCCGCGTTTTCTTCGGTTGCCGCAGAAATGTTGGTCACAACATCTGCCACATGGCTGCAGTTTTCCAGCATAACTTTGCTGATCTGTCCTAACTGTTCTATTTCCGCATTGATACGCTCAATACTTTCTGCAATATTGCGATACTTACTCTGGGTGTCTTCTACTCCCTCAGCCTGCTTTGCCACAGCCTGTTTCACGTTCTCGCTCTGCGCATTGGCCTGATCCACATTCGTACGCAGCTCCGACAACATTTTGTTGATCTCGCTTACACATCCTGCTGACTCTTCTGACAGCTTACGGATCTCATCCGCAACTACCGCAAAACCTTTACCCATTTCTCCCGCTCTGGCGGCTTCAATGCTGGCATTTAAGGAAAGCAGATTGGTCTGGGATGCGATGCTTTCGATCATGTTGGATGCTTCACCGATCCTGTCGGTACTCTGGTTGATCTGTTCAATACTGTCAAAGATCTTACCGAATGCAGCTTCACTATCCTTTGTTACCTCGTACAGATCATCTACCACGCGGGTTCCTTCTTCACTGGCCCTGGCGATCTCTTCGCTGGCCATACTTAAGTTGCTGGATGTCTGCTCACTGCGCTCTACGATCTGCTGCAGCTCATCGATCTCGTTTGCAGCACGCTGCACGTCTTCTGCCGTTTCTCCGGCGGTGGTAGCGATGCTGGTAATGGCATGCGTTACATTCTCAATGTTGCTGGAGATGATCTTCGTCCGCTCGCTCATTTCACCGGAGGAATGATCCATCTCATCTGTGGTTTCATTCAATACCTGCATGATATTGCGCAAAGAGTCACGGAGCATATTGTATGCACCGGCCAGATCTCCGATCTCGTCGTTGGATCTGATCTGTGATTCTTCCACTGTAAGATCCTTGGTAGATAATGTATGAATGGATTTTGTCACATTCTTCATTGGTCTTAGCATTTTTCTTCTGACCACATCCATAACCAAAACAATGGATATTACTACGATCACAGACAAGATTCCCGATACTACCTTAAGAGATTCCAGTTTCTGCTGGATTGCGACCAACTGATCCTCAAACTCTCTTTCTACAGAATCAGTGGTATTCGTCACTTTATCCGAAAAAGTCTGATTGATGGCATTTACGGATCCCAGTGCTTCATTGCCCGCTTCCAGTCCCTGGTTTTTGAAGGTGTCCGCCATGCCGACACAGGCTTCGCAATACAGACCATATCCGCTTTCAATGGAATTCCATGCCGTTTCATTCTCCGGATCCAATTCCCTCATTTTGGAAAGGTTCTCCAGAAAAGCAGCTTTCACTTCTTCCGCTTCACTTAAAACACTTTCATCCTGCCCCAGTGCGTATTCCGTATAAAGGTCACCGGTTTTTAGCAGATCATATTTCATGTCCGTAGTGACTTTCACGGTCTCAAAAACAACATTTCGCACATTTTCCAGCTCTGCTTTCGTGGAGCTGATCATGGTCAACGTAACGAGCATATTTACATTAAACAAAACAAGGACCAGCGACACCGGTACAAATACCTTCATCGCCAGACCGGTCCGTCTGGTCTTCTTTCCGGTCACTTTCTTCGTCTGCTTTGGTTGCTTTTCTTTCTTTTTCTTCATGGTAATTTCCTCCCCATATTGTCTACATACTAACAAGTATGTATCCTTTTCCTATATTTGTCAAACTATTCGTCCCAGATTACTTTTTCGTTATTTATATCTTCTTTTTCAAAGTACCATTTTCTCTACATTTTGAAATCCAATGCGGTCCAAAGTTTCATAAAACGCTTCTTTCTCATGACCTTTTTCCTGATATACCCCGATCAAACGGTCCACAATAGTCAGCACTGATTCCTCTGTAGTAAACAAACGGTCAAAGCTATGTCCTTCCCTCTTTTGCAGGCCTTTGTTTCCCCCTGCGACTACCCTGTAAGCTGTCATTCCTTTGGTGATGGTTCCAAAAGGACACACACCTACACATAATCCGCACTTTGTACACTTATCCGGCCGGATCTTCAGTTTTTCATTCACCACGTGAGCTGCCGCCTGGGGACACCGCTTCTCTACCGCACAGGTTTTGCACCCCATGCAGTTCACCGGTTCACACTGGGGGATCTTTACCCCGATGATGCCGATATCAAAAAGATCCGCATCCACGCAGTTATTAGGGCAACCGCTCACCGCGATTTCCAATTTGTTGGGAAGTTCCACATTATGCAGACGCACATAAAACAGTTCCCTTAGTTTTTCTGCCAATGCATAAGAATCTAAAATACCGTACGTACAGTCTTTTCCCATACAGGTCGCGATGGGACGTACCCTTGCCCCGGTTCCTCCTGTAGATATACGGTGTTTTCTGCAATGTTCCAGAACCTTATCAACATTTCCGTAAGAAATCCCCTTGATCTCCACAGTTCCATCCGCTGTTAAGATCACTTCTTTTTCTCCGTACTCTTCAGCCATATAGGTGATTTCCTTTAGTTCCGGAACATCCATACGGCCACTCCGAGTTACAACCCTGCAGTTAAATTTGTCCGTTCCCCTGTTTTGGACAAACCCAAGCTCCTTGAGCCGGTCTGCCTCCTGACTGGGAACGCTCCCTTTCACTGCCAATTTTTCTGTACCCACTTTTTTTCTCTCTCCAATCCTCTCTCATTCTTTCTCATTTATTTAAACTGCCTGCATCCAATCCCCTTTACAGATGCATGGTAGCCATAAGCTGTGGAACCAGCTGTTTCTTCCTGGAAACGACACCCGGAAGAACTACGCTGTCCTCTCCTGTATTCTCATGGAATGCCTCATCCACGATTTCACGGATTCCGTTCCCCTTAAACAGAAGTTCCGTACTTTCCTGCAGGATATCCGTCATCATGAAATAACTTCCTTCCGCCAGTCCGCTCTTGATCCTGGTATCCATATATTGTAATACCCGTTCTTTTAATCCCTCTACTTCTGACCTGGACATAAAACTGATCTGGGCAATTTCAAAGGATTTATCACCCATACCGAATTTCTTAAGATCCTGTTTAAAGATCTCTTCCACAGAACGGTTGGCAAAATTGCTGCCTGCATGGAACATCTCGGTAGCAAAGTCTTCCACATTGATACCGGCTATCTCTGCGAGCTGAAGCGCTGCCTCTTTGTCCACCTGTGTACAGGTTGGTGAACGGAACATCAAGGTATCGGAAATAATCGCTCCACACATGATCCCCGCAATCTCCTTTGGTATTTCCACTCCTGCTTCCCGGTACATAGAATACACAATGGTACAGGTACAGCCCAGTGGCTGATTACGGAAGAATACCGGTTGCATGGTTTCCATACTTCCCAGTCTGTGATGATCGATGATCTCCAAGATCTCTGCATCTTCAATTCCATCCACTGCCTGGCTCTTCTCGTTATGATCCACCAGGATCAATGCTTTTGGTGTCATATCAAGAAGATTACGTTTTGACAAAAATCCAAGAAGATGATTATTGTCATCTACAATAGGAAAATACCGATGTCTTAATTTTGCCATGGTCTCTTTCACATGTTCCACAGAATCATCCAATTTGAACGTATCCAGCGGTCCGGAGATCATGAAATGCCCGATGGGCATACTCTGATTCAAAAGTCTTGCTGCCGTAAAGGTATCATACGGTGTCGTGATCACCGTACAGCCGTGCTCTGCAGCCAGTTTCTGAATAGTATTGGCTACCTTCGCAGCCTGGGTAACGATAATGCAGTCTGCATCCATTTCAATGGCACACAACTGCGCCTCATATCGGTTTCCCAGAATAACCAGATCATGAGGTTCTATGAAATCCTCCAGCTGATCTGCCGTGGCTGCTGCCACCAGCACTTTTCCCTGATGGAACCGCTTCTCAATGTCACCTACGATCAGCTCCCCTTCCAGGGTTTCTACGATATTACTGTAACAGGTATTGGCCTGGGAAAGGATCCGGTTATCCGCCACCTCCATATAGGCCGTCGCAATATCCCCGATCGTGATCAATCCGGTCAATTCCTCATTCTCTATCACCGGAAGCGTCATAACGCTCCGTTCCCTCATTAGATTCCACGCCTTCATCAGGGAGATGTCCCTGGAGACACCTTCGATCTCACGAAATCCAATGTCCCTTACCTGACTCTGCACATTATTCACATAGCGCGGAGCTTTCACATGGAAATAATCCAACACAAAATGGGTTTCCTCATTTCGATGGCCCGCACGAACCGGAACATAATGATTTTCCGGGTTGGTCTGATTTTTCAAATAGGCGTAGGCAATGGCTGAACATACCGAATCTGTATCCGGATTCTTGTGACCGATCACCCATACTGTTCTCTTTTTCTTTTTCATATACTCCTCATTTCATGCCCTGGCATCCACGCCGGCTCCTGCCAGATTCTCTCCATCCAGCAGTTTACGTGCTGCATCATAAGGCGTGTCATTATAAGTCGGCTTTGTTGTTTTGATCACCGTTGTGGTCTCTCCACCGGCTGCATATACTTTACCGCATTCCGGACAGCGTTCCATCTTGATCCGGACACTGGCGGATACCAGTTCCTTGTTTTCCTCGCTTCCCTTTGCAATGGCGTTACTTACATGCTGTTGCTCATGAGCCGTAACTGCGCCATAGCTTGCTTCCGGGGACACGTGTCCCGGAGCTTTGAAGGAAACATCTGATTCATTGGATCCATCCACATACTTTCTGTTTTTACAAGTCTGACACTCTTCACTTCCGCCCGTGGTTTTTTCTACTTCTCCGGCCTGTCCGGTCTTTTCGGTTGCCGCAGGATATCTTCCGATCGTATCATATCCGCCGCCGATTCCCTGGATACCAAATTCTGCCATACTGTTTCCTCCTCTCTTATGTGATCCACGATGTCCTATGGTTTCTCATGGTTCTTACATGCTTTGCAAATGCCCTTCCAGCCGATGATCCGTTTCACCTTCTTGGGCAGTTCCTTTCCGTTTTTGTCTTTATATGCTTCTTTCCGAATGCAGAGACATTCTTCCTGGGTAATCTCTGCATTGCTTAAGATCAGACATTTCATTTTCCATGCTCCTACTCTACCAGGCGCAATGCCTCTTTGTATTTTCGTTTTGCCTTCAGCCATTCCACAAGATACGGCTGATAAAACCGGACAAAATCCGCTCCCATGCTCTTTTGCATCTGGGAAAAAGAAATCAGGATCCTTTCATACTCTGAAGACTCCATGTAATCTTTCTCATAGCGCAGTCTTGCCATAGTTACCATATCCCGATGGACCGGTTCCAATTTCTCTGACAACTTATCCGCCATCTCCAGGTACACACTGCCCACCGTTTTATCCCCAATCCGTTCATAGGCCATAGCCAGCTTGTGATTGATAAAAAATGCCGTCGTTCTGTCCTCTTCCTGTTTCAATGCAGATAACAGATATGGGATCGCCTCTTCATAGTGCTTCTGCTCTATGTAAGCGGTAGCCGTATTATAATCAATGGATGCTGCGATCTTCTGGTCACCCCGGGATAATTCCCTGGTCCTCTTATATGCCTGATGCATACAGGAAAGATTTCCAAGATTGCCGTAGCACACGCCCTCCAAAAAACTGATCTGTTGGGCTACCAGAAGGAATCCCTCCTGCATCGCCCGTTCATAACCGATGCGGCAGTAGTTTAAAGCTTCCTGATAGCAGCCCTCGTAAAAAGCGTCATACATCAAGGCTTCATAGACCAGACTGCAGTCCCTGATCTGCCTTGCCCTTGCATAGGCCTGATCCCGTTCTTTCCTGTCTTTGCCATACATTCCTTTGGCCATATAATACAGAAAAGCCGCATCTTCACTCATATAATCACGATAGCGTTCAATGTTTTTTAGCAGTCTTTCTGCCACATTTTTATCATCCGGTCCCGCATTATAAATGCAAAAAAGCTGGTACTCTATCGCCAGTTCACTGTTCTCTAATGCTTTTCTGTTCCGATAGATCTTTTCCTCCATTTCCACAGTGGATTCATGGTGAAAATAAGCGTCAAAATACCGGAACAGTAATTCCCGGTATTCCCGGATCGTATTCTCGTCCTGCATATAAACTATGGACAATGCTTCAAACAGTTTGCGGATGATCTCCTCATCCGGTTCTGCAATCCCAGACTCGATCTTACTTAAATATGAAACTGCGCAAATCCCCTTACACAATTGTTCCTGAGACATCTTTTGTCTGACTCTGTTTGAGCGGATCAAATATCCTACCATCTGGTTCATGTCCCACGTCCCCCATATCATTAATCTTCACTTAATTTTATAACATTATACACAATTTATCAATTCTTTTTCTGCTTTAAAAGTCTTTTTTTCTACTTTTTGGGAAAATTTCTAACTAGTTCAGATCAAACTCAGGAATAAAACTTTCTTTTGCAGTGTCGCCTTCCTGGATAAACCCCTGCTCCACACCCAGTCTAACGGCTTCATCCACTACTTCCTTATACTCTTGTTCCGTAATCTTTCTATTAAGCTCAGGAAAGTTTTCCACACCGGCCTGGGGCGTATACTGGTTCATAATACTGATATAGATCCGGTTTCCATACGTTTCATACAAATACCGGATCACCTCCTTGCTCTCCCGGACATGTTCCGGTAACACCAGATGCCTCACCAGCACGCCGCTTGTCATCATGCCGGATTCATCAAATCTGGGATACCCGGTCTGTCGGACCATTTCTGCAAGTGCTGCCTTTGCCACCTGCGGGTAATTGGGAGCAAACGAATACTTTCCTGCAGTCTCTTCTTTCAGGTATTTAAAATCGGGAAGATATATGTCCACCAATCCCTCCAGCAGCCTCAATGCTTCCACCTTTTCATAGGAGGACGTGTTATACACCACAGGGATGCTAAGCCCCTGCTTTCTTGCGATCCGTAGCATGGACCGGATCTGAAGTATATAGTGGCTTGGCGTCACCAGATTGATATTATGGCAGCCCATTTCCTGTAGTTTTATGCACTCTCCTGCCAGTTCTTCTTCACTGAACTCTTTTCCCGCAAGTCCCCTTGAAAGCTTTTGGTTCTGACAGAACACACACCCCATATTACACCCTGCGAAAAAAATGGCACCGGATCCTTTCCGTCCGGAAATACAGGGTTCTTCCCATGCATGAGGTGCAATCCTTCCTACCTTCATTCTGTCACTGACCCCGCAATATCCATTCTCCCCTAAATGTCGATTGCCCCCGCATTCACGGGGGCATATGGTGCAAACAGTTTCTGTTTTATTCATATTCTTATAACTTCACAAGCTCCGTTACCGTAAGCCTGTCTCCTTCCACTTTAAAATGAATGTCGTATCCGGCAAAGGATACCCCATACTGCCTGTCCGGGTCTTCCTGATAGGCCGGCCTCGGATCCTGTGCCAAAAGTTCCCTCGCGCTACGCCGTTTTTCCGGCGGATACAGTTCCAGCAGTGACGGCGGAAATTCCACCTGCAGACGTTTTTCCTTTACCTCATCGGAAAAACCCGCCCGGGCATCCGGATGACTGTCCGCAAAAGGCAGATAAGGTTTGATATCGTAGATCGGAGTCTGATCCATCAGATCCACTCCTGTAACCTTTAACACCGGTCCTGACTTCTCATCCATCTCCACACTCTTTAACCTCACACAGGAAAGACCGATCTCATTGGGATGATAGGGGGATCTTGTGGCAAATACCCCCATCCGTTTATTTCCGCCCAGTCTGGGTGGTTTTACAGTGGCATTAAACGGACGCTTCCGATTCTCGGAAAACCCCCAAAGTAACCAGATATAATCGTACTCTGCCAGTCCCCGGAATGCTTCCTCACTACGGAATTTCGGTTCCATGATAATGGTCCCTTCCAATCCTTCCACAAGCCCGCTCTGTCTGGGGATTCCAAATTTTTCCGGAAAATCTGTCCGGATATGTGCGATCACTTCCAGTTCCTTATTCCTTGTCAAATTCATCCACTCTGCATCTGGCACCTTTCCGGTCTTTCGTAAAGACATCGTTGGAAAGTCGCTGCATTCTAAGATCTGTATCTGCCAGCTGTTCGGCACAGATCCGCAGTTCTTCTGCCATCCTTTCCGTAAACTGATTCTCTTTTTTGTACCGCAGCTGGTGTTCCAGGCTTGCCCAGCAGTTCATGGCGATGGTACGAAGCTGCACTTCTACCGGAACCTTCTTTTTTTGCTCTGAAAAACTCACCTCCACCATCACAATGAGATGAAGGCTGCGATACCCGCTTTCCTTCGGCTCTTTAATGTAATCCTTTACCTGTACCACCTCAATGTCACTTTGGTTGGACAGGATCTCCGCGATATAATACACATCCGAGATAAACGGGCAGACCACCCGGATCCCGGCTACATCTTTGATGTTCCGCACCAGATTTTCCAGCGTCATATCCAGATTTTTCTTCTGCATCTTGCTCATGATGCTTTCCATACTCTTAATGCGGCTTTTGATACTCTCAATGGGATTTCGCTCATTGCACAGGGCGAACTCCTTGTTCATGATCTGAAGTTTTGCCGTCAGCTGGTCAATCCCCGATTCATAATAGAACATCAACTGGCGATAAATGGCATTCATATCCATAACCTGAGCCATAGGTGCCAGTACCACCTGGGTTTCGGAAGATGAATTTGCTCCGGAAAACTCCACTTCATCTCCCTCTATGATAATCTGATCCATAACTTTTTCCATGTAATTCCCTCTTTCCATACTTAATCTTAACGAAAAAAGCAATACGAATCCATTAACATTTTATAAAAAAATATAAAAAGAAAGAAAAAAAGCCACGACAGGACACTTCCCTCGTGGCAGACTGTTGCTGTTGCCTTATTTAAGCCTCGTCGTTATCCTCACTGGCATTGACTGCGGCAGCTACGGAAACCACCGATGCAATGGCTGCAATGATAGCAGCAATAATAGCAATACCGATTATACCTACTAAAATAAACATATCTTCCCTCTTTTCTTATATGCAAGAAGTTCTTTTGCTTTAACATAGTATAGCACACCAAACGTCCAAAGGAAACCATTTTTTGTATTTTTCCAAACTATATGCTATAATGGTCAGAAAAGGGATCCGCTCCCGTTTTTAAAGGAGATCATACCATTATGAGAACGTTCGTAAACGAATCTGCGGAAGACTATCTGGAGACCATATTGATCTTAAGTCAGAAGCTTCCGGTTGTCCGCTCTGTGGACATTGCCAACGAACTGGGCTTTAAGAAATCCAGTGTCAGCGTTGCCATGAAAAATTTAAGAGAGAAAAATCACATCACCGTCACGGATGCAGGATTCATCTATCTGACCGAGGAAGGGAAACAAATTGCCCAGATGGTGTACGAACGTCATCTTTTCTTAAGTAACTGGCTGACATCCCTTGGTGTCTCTGAGGACCTTGCCGCCGTTGATGCCTGTAAGATGGAGCACGTACTTAGCAAAGAAAGCTTTGCTGCCATCAAAAATGCATACGGCAAATCCAATTGATTTTTCGGGCAGCATTGCTGCCCTTTTTTATTCCATTCTCTTAAAGATCAGTTCCTGCATTTTCTTCGTCACCGGAACAGAAACTCCCAGTCTGTCTGCCTCGCGGATAAGGTACCCGCAGAACGTATCTACTTCACTCCGGCGGTGATTCTCCACATCCCTCTGCAGGGAACTGGTATCATCATCCTGTAGTTCTTCGTAAAAACGATGGATCAACCAGTCAATGTCTGCCTCTTTCATGTGGACACCCTTTGCAACGGCTACCTCATACGCTTCTTTGGTGAGTTCTTCATATTCCTTTGCCTTTAAGCCATCATCCCTTAATTGTCCGATGCTATTGTCATATGCCGCCGTTTCCACATTATAAGCACAGTTCATAATATACTTTTTCCAGATCTGCCGGTTGATATCTTTTGCAATACGTCCCTCTACACCTATGCTGTTTAACAGTTCACAGGCTTCTCCCAGTTGCTTTTGTTGAATCTCATTAGCATTCTCTAATCCTAACCAGACTACGGTGTACATTCCCTGCTGTGTTATGGAATAATCCGGATTGGCGAAAGTGATCACATAAATCGGCGCCAGGACGATCTGTCCTTTGTTCAAAAGCTTTTCGGCACGGCTACCGGTATCGGCCCCGTTCATCACCAGGATCACCATAGTCTTTTCTCCTACGGCATTTCCCAGGGTATTCATCACCTCTTCCAGAGAATAGTTTTTTACACACACAAATATATAATCCTGCTCCGGAAGCGCTTCGGCAGATTCCACTACACGCTCCGGATGGACTACCTTTTCCCCTTTAAACTCACTGTGCAATACCAACCCCTTTTCCCGGATGGACTCTCCCCGTTTTCCTCTCGCCACAAAGGTCACATGGGGATAATGCTCTGCCAGAAGGGCTCCCAGATAACCTCCTACACCGCCCAATCCGACTACTGCGATTTTCTTATCTTTTAATTCCATCTGCTATCCTCCGTCGTTACTATTTTTTCCGGTTTAAATCTTAAATAATCTCCTGATACCAGTTTATACTCAATCCCATGAACCATACCTGAGAAACTGTCTTCAAAATGCTCTTTTCCATGGCAATGGGAATAGATTACCTTCTCTGCCCCGTATTTTTCCGCCATCAACGTAAACGGGCTCTGGGTTTCTCCCACACTGGTGGGTGGAAAATGCAAAAACATCAAAAATTTCTCAAAGCCCGCATCTTTCGCCTGTTCAAACGATAATTCCAACCGTTCCAATTCCCGTTTGCGGATGGTAAGAAAGTGCTCATAGGAATCCTTTCCTTCAAAGCAATAGCCCTTGGTCCCCACAAGAGCATACTCTCCGTAGGTGTAAAAATTATTTTGCAAAAACTGCAGTCTTCCCTCGTAAATTTCGTTTAGCACCGGAGTTTTCTTGGACTTCCAGAACATGTCATGATTTCCCCTAAGGAGGATCTTTCTACCCGGCAGTGAGGCGATAAAATCAAGATCCGCCGTACACTCCGCCATTTTCCGACCCATGGTATGATCACCGGTCACTACCACCGTGTCCTGTTGTGTTATATATCTTCTCCAGTTTTTCTCAAGTCGTTTTTCATGATGTTTCCACACAGATCCGTATTGATCCATATTCCGGTCCACCATAAAATTCAAATGCAAATCTCCAATGGCATATAAACTCATACTGTTACCCTAACGCTATCCCAATCTTATTATGCAACATCACATCGTCTGAAATGTCAAAAAACCACCACCATGAATTGATACTTCATGGTGATGGTCCCTGTGATCCAATGAATCTTCACTATTTGTTCTTCTTGTTGTAATGGGTACCCAGAGCTTTAAACTCTTCGTTTAATCCAAGACCCTTAGCAAGGGTAACCACGAAGTCCTGAACGTTGGTTACGATACCACGGGAAGAAAGACTTCCTCTGTCGGAAAGTTTATTTACCGCGAACTCTGCAATATCTACACAGTAGAAGTAAACCTGACGGATGGTTCCGTCTTTCGTAACACGATAAGACGGTGTCATGTTTCCGGTTGCAATGGTATGTAAGGTTGTCGCCATACAGATTACGGTTGTAGCGTCACGAACCTGATCTCTCATGGCATTCTGTGCCTCATAAACATCGGCATAAACCGGAGGCAACGGACCATCGTCACGGATAGATCCTGCAAGAACATAAGGAATGTTGTTTTTCTCTAAGCTATAGATAATTCCATTATCGATCTTTTCTTCTTCAATAAACTTCTTAACAGAACCATGATATCTTACACGGTTGATAAGATCCAAATGATGATAGTGACCATTCGGATAATTCTGTGTGGTGTAAATATCCTGTCCTAATGCAGTTCCGAGATAAGCAGCTTCCATATCATGGGTTGCCAATGCGTTTCCTGCAAGTACTGCATCCACGTAACCATTGTTGATCAATGCAGAGAATGCAGCTCTGGCATCATCATCAAATGCAAATGCCGGTCCCATAACCCATACGATCTTTCCATGATCTTTTTCATATTCCAGTAAATGCTCCAATTCATCATAATCTTTGGAAAATGCTGTTTCTCTGGAACGTCCGGTACGGAATGCGAAAGCATCTCCGGACTCTCTTGCATCCTCAAAGCCATAAGGATGAACATAGATTCCGTCTTCACAATTCTCTGTTCTTCCTACAACGATCTGATCGCCCTTTTTCAAACGACGGAATTCCACAACATGGATCTTTCCATCCTTGTAAACAGCAACGCAATCCATACGGCTTTCTTCTGCAAGCAGCCACTCCCCGTTAATCTTGAAATATTCAGGGAAAATACTCATTGCATGATAATGCTCCGGAGCAACTCCGTCCTTCGGAGCTTCTTCCAGTACCGCATTCGGTGCGTTTACAAACATTTCCTGAGTAAAATCAGGCGCTTTGTATTCTCTTAATTTAAAATCCATCTTAACCTCTCCTCCAAACTCTATATCCTATACCAGATTGTGTTATATATCTCACATACTTTATTAAAACAAATTTTTTCCAAATATGCAAGGGGGTACTTAGTACTTTCTTAATCGTTTCCTGAAAATACAAAAAGACACCGTGAAAAAGGTATCTGTTCCCTTTCCCGCGGCATCTTTTTGTGTTGTGAGTATTGGTATAGTTAGTTTAAAGGTTTTCACAGTTGGATCATTGATTAGAAAGTGCACTTTCACAGCTTTCTATTACTATAAATAAGAAAGCCATGTACCGAACTGCTGGTACATGGCCTGAATCCAAATGTATCGACAGCACTCCGCTTACGCGACAGTCGCACGAATCTTCTTCGTACGCCCGGACCGGATGGAAAAGACATTCTCATCCGTCCTCGGCAATTTCTCCTTTCAGAACCCCAGGTGTCTTCCTTCTTTAAGGATCCCTACTCTTATCCATTGCGCCTCTATCGTTTTAAACTATACAAATAATTATAACGAACCAGATTTAAAAGTCAACCAAAAAAGTCCATTCTTTTAAATTTCTCTTTACCGGTCCCACTTATCACATAACGCACTGATCTGATCCGCAAATTTTGCCAGGTCTTTGTTTGCCATTCCCTTACATTTCTGGATCACAGCCAACAGGCGTTCTCCTGCCAGAACCAGACGGTCAAAGACAGTGCTGCCCTGCCGGCCGGCAATTTTCTTCTCCACCTTCTGTCTGCTTCCTTCTCCTACCTGTTTCCCGGTAAGAAGGTCAAAGGCATCTCCGCTATAGGGCACATAGGCTGACAACTTAAGATCCCTCATGAGGTGATCGGCAAATCCCACTGCCGTAGTCTCCTCTCCATGGACCACAAATACCTTCTCAGGTTTCTTTTGGAAATGACTGATCCACTCTGTCAGGTGGTTAAAATCCGCATGGCCGCTGATTCCCGGAAGGTTTACGATATCTGCTTTCACTTCCACCTCTTCTCCAAACAGCCTTACCTGCTTCACCCCATTTAAAAGGGCATTTCCCAGTGTTCCCGGAACCTGATAACCCACAAACAGGATGGTGGAATCACTTCTCCAAAGATTATGTTTCAGATGATGACGGATCCTGCCGGCTTCACACATACCGGATGCCGAAATGATCACCTTTGGCTTACTGATGAAGTTGATCATTCTGGATTCGTCACTGGTAACAGCGGTCTTGAGTCCCTCGAAACGAATGGGATTCACACCGGCTTCTACCATTTTTCTTGCTTCTTCATCAAAGCATTCTGCAACATTTTTATGAAAAACATTGGTGGCCTCAATTGCCATAGGGCTATCAATCCAGACTTCAAAGTCCGGATACTCCGGTAACAGATTTTCCGTCTTGATCCTTCTTATAAAATAAAGCATTTCCTGGGTCCGGCCCACGGAAAACGCCGGGATCACAAGATTTCCACCCTTGGTGAAAGTCGCATTCATGATCTTGGAAAGTTCCACTGCATAATCAGCCGGTTTCTCATGATTGCGGTTTCCATACGTCGATTCCATTACCACATAGTCCGCTTCCTCAATATACTCAGGATCCTTGATAAGGGGACGGTTTCCGTTTCCGATATCTCCGGAGAACACGATTTTTTTCGTCTGCCCCTGTTCTGTTACCCACACTTCAATGGATGCCGAACCCAAAAGATGTCCTGCATCAATAAAACGGATCTGCAAGCCTTCACAGATCTGTATGGTTTCCTGATATGGGCAGGCCTCAAAATGATCCAACACTCCCTGCGCATCATTCAGATCATACAACGGCTGAATGAGTTCTTTTCCTGCCCGTTTTGCCTTCCGGTTTCTCCATTCCGCTTCAAATTCCTGGATATGTGCGGAATCCTTCAACATGATATTGCAAAGTTCACAGGTTGCTTTGGTGGCGTAGATCTCTCCCCTGAACCCATGATTATAAAGAAGCGGCAGAAGCCCTGAGTGATCAATATGCGCGTGGGTGATCAGTACATAATCGATCAGCGCTGCATTCACCGGTATCTCCTGGTTCACATAAAGATCCGGCCCCTGCTCCATTCCACAGTCCACTAACAGATGCTTATCTCCAAAACTTAAGTAATGACAGCTTCCGGTCACCTCCCGGTCTGCTCCCAAAAACTCCAATATCATCTTCCTATTCCTCCTTTGATGTATGACCCGGTTGTTATAGATATATCTATTATATCAAATCTATATGTAAAAACATATACACAATCACACTCTTTTGTTGATGTTCTTCCTTATGTGCCTGTCTCGTTCTTCCAAAAAAAGGAAGTTTTTTCTTGCTTTCTTCCTTTACTGTGTTATGATAGTAACAAGGTTTTTTACCTGTTACTATGAGAAAGGAATTAAATGATTATGAATGCAAAGAAACCAATGAAACCGTTTTTTAAGCGTATTGCGACTACCGTGCTGGCTCTGGCCATGGTTATTTCCCTGCTGCCTGCAGCATCCGTACAGGCTGCTACCCAGACCAAAAGTATGACCATGTACGTGGGAGAAGCTTTTTCTTACACCGATTACAGCACCGTGAAATCCACTTCTTCCTCTAAGAAGTCCGTTGTATCTGTAAAAAAAGACAGCAGCAATCCAAAATACGCCCTCTTTACCGCAAAGAAGGCCGGAAAAGCAACACTAACCATTAAAACAAAAAATGGAACCACCAAGATCAAAGTGACTGTAAAGAAACTTGACATGACCGTTACCATGAAGGATCTTGGAAACGGATATATCTATGTATCTGTAAAAAATAATACCAAGCAGGTATTTGAGGATGTCACCGTAAACTATTCCTTAGTGGACGCAGACGGCAACGAAGTGAAAGCCGATGATGTACGGATCTACACTGTACTTCCAGGAAAAACTTCCTATAACACCATCTCTTACAACAACTACAGCTACAGTGTAGATGTAGCAAACAGTAAAGCAGTTGTTTCCGAAGTGGACAGAAGCCCATCCAGATCCTACAAGGATGTCTCTTCCAAGATCAAGGCAACCGTATCTGACGAATCCGGAGACGACTCTGTGGTTGTATCTATCACAACAAAGAACAATTACAGTGACTATGCTTCCGGAAATAATTTCATCCTGATCTATAATGCAGAAGATCAGGTCATCGGATGCACCAGCAGATCCTTCTATCTGAAGAGCAAGGCTTCCGATACCACTTCTGTAACTTTGTACCTGAACCTGTATCCGGGATATGACCATTACAAGGTTATTACCAGAGGTTACAATTCTAAATACAAAAGTTTCTAATCAGCAATACAACTTAAACTAAAATAAGGACCGTTGCTCCGGCATACTAACCGGAGACGGTCCTTTTTCTCTTCTGTCCTGTGCGACGATTTTCGGAGTTTTGTATTCTTTTCCTTTGTGCTATGCTTTCTGATCCTCCTGCTGTCTGCGCTGGTCAATGTAATCAATCAGCATTTTAACAGTTCCTTCCATACCGAGTCTGGTGCTGTTTACTGAAATATCATAGTTTCTGGAATCGCCCCATTTCCCCTCACAATAATAATTGTGATAGAACTTTCTCATACGATTCTGCACCAGAACTTTCTTACTGGCCTCTTCCATGGTAAGACCATCCCGCATGGCAATTCGTTTAACCTTTGCCTCTTCATCTCCCAGGATAAAAATAGTGATAAGTCCCGGTCTGCCGGCCAAAACGGATTCCGAACAGCGTCCTACCACCACAAAGGATTGTCCCTCGTCTGCTTTTCTTCTCAAAAAATCAAACTGCATATTGGCAATATGTTCTTCGGGAGAATTGATGTGTCCCTTCACATTTCTGGAAATCAGACGTTTCTTGGGCACTTCATCATATTTTGAATAGTCCACACCTATCACGTTTTTTTCTTTCGCAATCTCATTTACCAGATTATAGTCATAGAGTGGTATGCCATAATGCTCTGCCAACTGTTCGGCAATGATCCTTCCGCCACTTCCATACTCACGCCCTAATGAGATAATCAACTGTTTGTCCATAGGCCCTCCTTGTTCTTGCAATCCATCAAATGTTATTTATGCATAAATACGGTCTAATATCTTATATTTTTGTAATTATATCATTATTATCGGCATTTGTATAGAGTTTAATGTCGTTTTTCTCTTATTTGTTTCTAAATTTTTCTTAAAATCAGCTCATTATCTCATTAAATTTCTCTTAATAATACATCCAGTGCTCTCCCATATAGGTGAAGCACAGATCCGCTCCCGCCATTCCCATAGCGAACAATGTCATAATAAAGAGCAACACCACGGCCGCTTTATCATAAACCATGGACCTGTTTCCCAGATTGGCCACCAGAAGTTCGACTCCCAGGCCAACCAGCATCAACGGCCACAGATTGAATATGACGCGATAACTGATCAGATCCAGCGTAATGTGGAGAATGAACAGGATTCCAAAAATAATCATGGAGCAACCTGTTGTAATGGCTCCTACCCTATGGGTTCTAGTCATTTTCTCTGTTTCCATGTTCTTCTTCCTCCTCTATAGCCTGTTTCTTTCCTTTGATCATACGGATTCCTAACAAAATGATCAGGACAGCTATGACAAGCTGCGGGGTATTATGAAACAGCATATACACCTCATCCCACGCATATTCCGGAATCAGTCCAAGTCCTAATACCATATCCGATAGATTTCCCCACAAAGTACAGCAGCCAATTACGATCAGAATCACAGCGATCCATTTTCTTGCAGTCGTACCCGGAATCTTGATCGGCTTTCCTTCCGTAAATTCTTCCCAGATAAACTTATCCTCTAATGCCGCAAATTCCTCTTCATCACTGGCAGCAACATTTCTGGCATGAAAGAATCCAAAGAACCATATCACCGCCATCAGAAACAATAATACATCATTAGCGTAAAATATGGCAGGAATCACAATGGAAAGCGCAAAAACCGCCATCAGGCTTAATCCCATTTTCATAAATCCCATGTACATCTCGGCCGCTCCCGGTATCAGGGAACATAAAAAGGTAAAGATCTTGTTTTTCTTTTTTGGTTTCATCTTATTTTCCTCCCAGTTTTTTTATGATATCAAATATTTCCCCGTCCAGGATCAGACGGCTGTCTCCTATTTTCTTTGTCAGACGTTCCTCTTTATGAGGCACCTGTTTATGCTTCATTTTTTGTTCTGAAACGATTGGCGGCTTTGTCAGATTTTCTTCCCTCTGGGCATTACTAAGTCCCGGCAGGGTAAATACCAGAGCAATGGCTGCCACAGCAGATGTCGCCACCCGGATACAATAGCGCCTAAACTCGATCACTTTTCCTCCGGGCTCCTGTTTACGCGTCGTAACGTAAGGGCTTTCCTGCCTTTGTCCATCCAGTTTTTGGAGGACGCCGGCAAGTACATCTCCGGGTGCTGTTACCAGCTCCTGTTCTTCCACTTTCATTATCAGCTTTTGCAGTTGTTCATCTGACAAATACTGTTCTTCCATATTTTCCAAATATGTACTGTTTTGCATTTTTTCATTTTCCCCAGGTTTCATTCCAGCAGTTCCTCCTTCCTCATGGTTTTCTTAAGCATTTCCCTTGCCCGGTAGATCCGGGTCTGTACGGTTTTCAATCCCACTCCGGTCTGTGTTGCAATTTCCTTTGCATTCTGTCCCTTTAGGAAATGACTTCTGGCTACTTCTCTGTAAGGGTTGGATAATTTGTCACAGTTTTCTTCAAGCTCGTGCATGATCTCCTGATTCAGCACCTCTGCCAACGGTTCATTCCATACCGTCGTGGCTTGTTCCGGCATATCGTTTCCATCCGTAGCAATGCTCCTTCGCTCAGCCTTTCTTTTCCAGTCAATACACTTATTGCTGGCAATCCGGCACAGCCATGCTTTTTCCGCATTTCCATCGAACTTTTCCCACTGTTCGAATGCCGTCAGGAACGTATCCTGAGTAATATCTTCAGAGACAAAATAATCACCGGTGAGTTTCAGACAGATGGAAAAAATCAGATTCTGATACTGATTCACAAGCCTGATCAAGTTTTCTTTTGAATCGATTTTTTCCACCCCCTTTTGTCTTCATTATATATAACGAATGGAAAAAGGAAAAGTCTTCAGGTATTTTCACTTTTTTATTTTTTCCGTCGTAACCGGAACGGATGCAAAGCACAAACGGAATCGGGGCGGTCACCACACCCAGATGACCGCCCCGATAGGGTTCATGCTTTCCTTACATTTGACATAAATAAGCAAAATACCCTGCATAGCATACTAACATAATGATTCCCCCAACTCTGGTCAATTGCTTTTTGCGCAGTACACAAATAAGCAACAGCACTCCGACGCCTGTCATCACTGCCCCATCCAGGATGAATTTTGGTGCATACGGAACTCTGGTGATCATTGACGTTAGACCCACAATAAATAAGATGTTGAAAATATTGCTTCCCACAATATTTCCTATGGCTATATCCGCATTTTTCTTCCGGGCCGCAGCCACCGATGTGAAAAGCTCCGGCAACGACGTTCCCAATGCCACAATGGTCAGCCCGATAAACCGTTCACTGACCCCCGCCAGTGTTGCGATATTAGTTGCAGCATATACAGCCAGTTTACTTCCCAGAATGATCGCTGCCATTCCGCCAAGGATATACCCCAGTTGTTTTGGCAGACCGGTCTGATGTACCGGTTGCTCCTCGCATTTATTCTTTCTGGCACATACAAAAAGATATGTAAGATATGCAACAAATGCTGCCAGAAGGATCCCTCCATCCAATCGGTCCACTGTTTGGTCATACCCCAGCAATACCAGCAGGATCGAGCATCCTATCATGTATGGGATCTCATAGCGGATCGTACTGTCCGCCACCCGGATCGGTACAATTACAGAAGCGATCCCCAGAATGATCAGTACATTCAGAATATTACTGCCCACAATGTTCCCCACACATATATCCGCATTATCGCGGAAGGCTGCCGTAATACTCACTGCGGCTTCCGGTGCACTGGTCCCCATAGCCACCACAGTAAGCCCGATCACCAACTGAGGAATCCCGAATCTTGCCGCCAATCCGGCCGAGCCATCCACAAAGTAATCCGATCCCTTCACCAGAAGTACAAATCCTGCTGCCAGGACCAATACCTGCAAGATAACATTCATAGATTATTTTTCTCCCATTCTGTCCTGATCTTCTTTTTGTTCAATCCGGTTATCGTTTTTATGCGGACCGTTCTCATACCACCACACCCAGGCAGTGGCCGCCACACCTAAACCGATACATACAACTAAAAAAACTGTTTCCATATACTATATTCCTCCATCTTGTTTTTTTGCACGCAAATGAAACCTATGCATTTCTACATAGGCATACAACATGGAGGGATCTATTTTTCCCCGTCCTGGTCATGAATGTAGTTCATAAGGAATTGTTGACTGCGATCTGCAGTCCTGACAGAATGTATGCAATAGGTCTGCATTGCCTGAAGCTGCACCGGTGCGCAAAGACACGCTGCCAAAAACAGCCGGCTATTGCATACTGATTGTTTCTTGAAAGAATCCTGTCGGATATATGTTGTCCGGGTATGATCCGAAGAAAGTTCCCGGGCATCTTCCATCTTTAATGTTTGCTCCGGCGCGAACAGATATCCTTCTGCCTCACCGGAAATCTCCCCATGGAAATGATCCGGGATGCTGTCCACATTTAGATAGAAGGCGCACAGCAAACAGCCCAGAATCACACTGAGCGCCAGCGACTGCTTCAGTTTTTCCATCAGCCTTAATTTCATTGCTGCCTCCTACCGGATTTTTCCATAAAGCACAACTATATTATGGCATAAAAAAGCTTCCTTGTCCATACTTCCTATATGTGCTATCATAGTTTGGATTGAGTGATTCATTTTCACAAAAATAAGGGAAATAGGAGTGATTTGTATGATGTTATGTATTCTTAAGTGGATCCTCACACTAGTTCTGGCCTGGATCGCAGGTAAGCTCATTACACGGCTGCATATGCCCTCGATTCTTGGCTGGCTGATCGTAGGTATGTTTTTCGGTCCCCATGCACTGGGATTAACCTCCCAGACTGTACTGGATGCTGCCTGGTATAAGTTACTCATTACCTGGATGCAGTGTTCGTTTGGTCTGATGCTGGGTACGGAATTGATTTTTCACAAGATCAAAGCCTATGGAAAAGCACTGTTTATCACCACATTAACCCAGTCTTTGGGAACTTTTGCCTTCGTCTCACTGGTATTCGGAGTATTGTTCTACATTTCCGGCATCCCGGTATATCTTGCCTTTGCCTTCGGCGGTATTGCTCTGGCTACGGCACCCGCTCCTGCTCTTTCCATTGTGCAGGAATTTCATACGAAAGGACCTGTCACCGATACCCTGCTGCCGATGGCTGTACTGGATGACATTGTTGGAATCGCTGTGTTTTTTACAGTAAATTCCGTGATTTCCAGAATGGTTTCCGGAGGTTCCATGCCGCTTTATATGATTCCGGTGATGATCTTTTTCCCTATTCTGATCGGAGCTTTTACCGGTATATTTGCCGGACTTGTGTTAAGAAAAAATCCGGGAAAAGGTGGCACTTTAAGCATTCTGCTTATCGGTATCACGTCGACAAGTGCTCTGGGTCTGTTCTTTAATACCCGGATCTTCACCACCATTACACTGAATTATATGCTGATGGGTGTTTCTTTTTCCGCCGTTTTTTCCAATATGATCCCGGAAGAACAGCTAAACCGGGTGGTGGATTGGTTCCACCCCATCCTGGGTATCAGTTTACTGACCGCCATTGTGGACCTGGGTGCACCGTTAGACTATCATCTGATCCTTGGTGCAGGACTGTATACCTTTCTTTATATTGCATCCCGGGCCTTCGGAAAATATTTCGGAGCACGCACGGGAGCCAGACTCACACATATGCCAAAAAGTGTCCAAAATTATCTCGGATTAACCTTGCTGCCCCACTCCGGTGTTTCTTTGGTGTTCACCGGAATCATCTGTTCAGTACTGGCTGCCTCAGAGCCGGAGCTGGCGTCCATTGTAAAAGGAACCATTGCCGCTGCCGCTGTGATCAATGAGATCATTGCCGTGATCGCAGCAAAAAAGGGCTTTGAACTGGCAGGAGAGATCACCAAAGAAGGAGTGCGCGCCTAAACGGTGCACACTCCTTCTTTCATGACAGGCAAATCTGTTTGCTGACTCTTTGTTTTACTCTTAGCCTGTTACCTTTTCAAAATCGGATGCCGGATGTTTACATAACGGGCAAATGAAATCTTCCGGAAGTTCTTCTCCTTCATACACATAACCGCATACGGTACAACGCCACTGGGTTTTTCCGCCCTCAGCCTTTGCTTCCGGCTTCGGTTTAATATTGGACTGGTAATATGCATAGGTTGCGGAAGCATCGTCTGAAAGAACTTCCATATCCGTCACTTCTGCGATGAACATGGTGTGGCTTCCCAGGTCGACAGACTGTTCTACCTTCGCGCTGAGAAATGCATTGGTTCCTGCCGTCACATAATAAAGTCCGTTTTCGGAACGTTTCAGATTCTCATAGCCATTGAACTTATCCACATCCCTTCCGGACTGGAAACCGAAGTGTTTGAAAATTTCAAAGTCCGCCTTTTCACTCAAAACAGAAATATTGAAACTTCCGCTTTCTTTCACCAGATCATGGGTGAAATTGTCTTTGTTGACCGTGATACTGATCCTGTTGGGACTGGATGTAACCTGTCCTGCGGTGTTGATAATGCAACCGCTTTCTTTCCCGCCCGCACAGGACGTGAGTACAAATAATCCGTAGCTAAGATTATACATTGCTTTTTTGTTCATAAAATAATCCTCCTTCTATCTATTTAATCCAGATCGATCCGGTACACCTTTGTAGGCCTTCCCCGCATATGACTGGATTTTTGCTGTGATGATTTTGCAAAACCGGCGTCTTCCAGTTTTTGCAGAATACGGTTTGCCCCCCGCAGAGACATATGGAAATTTTCCGCCAGTTCCGAACTGGTGATCTCCCGCCGTCCAAGAAAGATCAGCAGCCGTGAGATCCGATGGATCGTAGCAGTAGACAGGGATGAAGCCTTGGAGATTTCCTGCATCCTTGGGGTAATGATGTTGCTGGATATGGTGCGTTCCTGTTCGTCCAACGGACCGATCAGTTTCTGTTCTTCATCCACCAGGAAACAGTCTCCCGAAATACCCGATGCAATATATGCTTTCCGGGCATTTTCCATGGCCTCTTCCAGCGAATTTCCCACTCCGTAAGAAATGCTTAAGTTAAAATCAATGTGTTCCTTTAAATACACAGACAGTTTGTTCTGCCTAAAATCATCTGTCACGTAAGAAATCACTACTTTTTCCGTCAATACATAAATTTGCTCACGTTTTGGCTGCAGCATGAATTTCAGGTCATTTTTATAGGCAAAATCCATAACCGCCTTCTGCAGGGCGATTTCCATTCGCTCCGTCCAGACATGATCCTTGGTTTCTCTTGGGGTGATCAGGATCACCGCCGGGGCATGGGACGTTATCTTATCAATTTTGATCCTGGCCAAAAGCTGCCGCAATACATCATGCACATGATCGTCCGTACCCGTGGCAAACACACAGGGGATATGCAATTTCTGAAGTTCCGGGACCAGACTGCTGTATCGGCAGATCACCATATCGATCTTATCCTGCTCCCAAAGCTCTTTGATCCGCTCCAGGGTATCCTGTTCCACCCGTTCTAACTCCTCCATGGTAGCATTGGACAACCACTTAAAGAACTCCGGAAACATTTTGCTCATGCTTTTACTTTCCATCAGGTTCAAGACCGAAATCTCCGGTGCAACATTGACAAATACGTCAAATATGATCCGTTCCGGATCCAGGGTCCTGTCCTCGATCAGTAAGGAAAGAGGAATACGGTAAAAGCTCTCATTGTCTGTATCCAGTGAGAATATGGGTTTTAATGGCACATTTATGGTACGTTCCAAAACAGTCTGTACCACAATTCCTGTCGTAAACACACCATCGGCCCACCCCTCATTTTGCAGATAAATACGCTCTAAATCCGCGAATTTTCTATATTCCGCGAACCGAAACTCCACATTCTCCGGGGGTTCTCCCAGAGTGTCCTTAATATACTGGGACAAATAGGACGATGTGATCACTAAAATATGGTAGGTCATAGTTCTCTTCTCCTTCGTGTTACACCTCTATTTTGTAACAAACTGTTCCATAAATCAAGTTCTTTATTCCAAAAATGTTAAAATTCTATTCAAAACTATACGTTTTTAACAAATTTTTTACAAACACCACATTAATGTTTGCCAATTTTTAATTTTTAATTTATACTTAAAATATCTTGAACAAGAGGTGTTCTTTATTTATTCCTAAAATGGGAATTGGAGGGAGGAAAAAGATAATGAACGCAGAACAATTATTACAGGAGGCAAATGGCTTACAGCAGGAGCTTGTCGAGAAGAGACACTATCTTCACAGACATGCCGAAGTCGGATTTGACTTGCATGATACAAAAGAGTTCGTGAAATCCGAATTAAAAGCAATGGGCTATGAACCTCAGGATTGCGGTAAGGCAGGTGTCATTGCATTGGCCGGCGGAAAGAAACCGGGAAAAGTATTCCTGATCCGCGGAGATATGGATGCACTTCCTATCGAAGAGCAGTCCGGTGTTGATTTCGCATCGGAGCATCCGGGCTGTATGCATGCATGCGGACATGATATGCACGCAACCATGATGTTAGGAGCCGCAAAACTTTTGAAAGCTCATGAAGATGAGATTGAAGGAACCATTAAATTAATGTTCCAGCCTGCAGAAGAAATCTTCGAAGGCTCTCATGACATGATCG
>JBJEKY010000023.1:0-1993 GCA_051878875.1 Lachnospiraceae bacterium
CTTGAAAAGTCCCTTTATACAAGGTAGAATAGAATACGATTATATAAACGAAAACAAAAACGAGGTGTAAATCATGGAAAAAACAATGGACAAGATTATCGCGTTAGCAAAAGCAAGAGGCTTTGTTTACCAGGGATCTGAGATCTACGGTGGACTTGCCAACACATGGGACTACGGTAATCTTGGTGTAGAATTAAAGAACAATGTGAAAAAAGCCTGGTGGAAGAAATTCATCCAGGAAAGCCCATACAACGTTGGTGTGGACTGTGCGATTCTGATGAACCCACAGACATGGGTAGCATCCGGACATCTGGGTGGATTCTCCGATCCTCTGATGGACTGTAAGGAATGTAAAGAAAGATTCCGTGCAGACCAGCTGATTGAAGACTACGCAAAAGAGAATGGAATCACACTGGAATCCTCCATTGACGGATGGTCCCAGGAAGAGATGAAAGCATTCATCGATGAGCACAATGTGCCATGTCCGAGCTGTGGTAAACACAACTTCACAGATATCCGTCAGTTCAACCTGATGTTCAAGACCTTCCAGGGTGTAACCGAAGATGCAAAGAATACCGTATATCTTCGTCCGGAAACCGCACAGGGTATCTTTGTCAACTTCAAAAACGTACAGAGAACCTCCAGAAAGAAAGTGCCATTTGGTATCGGCCAGATTGGTAAGTCTTTCCGTAACGAGATTACACCTGGTAACTTTACTTTCCGTACAAGAGAGTTCGAGCAGATGGAACTGGAATTCTTCTGTAAACCGGATACCGACCTGGAATGGTTTGCATACTGGAAAGATTACTGCGTAAACTGGTTAAAAGACCTGGGTATCAAGGACGAGGAAATGAGAATCCGCGACCATGATAAAGAAGAATTATCCTTCTACTCCAAGGCGACTTCTGATATTGAGTTCCTGTTCCCATTTGGTTGGGGTGAATTATGGGGTATTGCAGACCGTACTGATTACGACCTTTCCCGCCATCAGGAAGTATCTAACGTGGATATGTCCTACTTTGACGATGAGGAAAAGAGAAAATATATCCCATATGTAATCGAGCCATCTCTGGGTGCAGACCGTGTAACTCTTGCATTCTTATGTGCAGCATATGATGAAGAAGAAATCAAAGAAGGAGATGTCAGAACGGTGATGCATTTCCATCCGGCATTGGCTCCGGTGAAAATTGGTGTGCTCCCTCTTTCAAAAAAATTAAATGAAGGTGCTGAGAAGATTTATCAGGAATTATGTAAAACCTACAACTGTGAGTTCGACGACAGAGGTAATATCGGTAAGAGATACCGCCGTCAGGATGAGATTGGTACCCCTTATTGTATTACTTATGATTTTGATTCCGAAGAAGACGGTGCAGTAACCGTACGTGACCGTGACACCATGGAACAGGAGAGAATCAAGATCGAAGATCTGAAGGCATACTTCGAGGAAAAATTTAACTATTAGGAATGGTTGAAAAGTGCACTTAATATAATTAAGTGAAATTCTTATTTGGTTTAAATAATAAAGTGATAAAATGGGAAGATTGTATAAAATACCAGAATTCACTTTATTAAACTAAGTCGATTTCGGCAAAACTCATGAAACTTAAAAAATGAAGAAAAAACACTTGATTTTTTTAATAAATAGTTGTATTTTATATCTAGCAATTGCGACAACATATTTTTTTAATTTCAATGAGAACAAAGGCGTTCGCGAATCAGTAGATTCTCGGACGCCTTTTCTAATTTGATAGGAAATCATTTATTTTTTATCAAATAGGATATGTTAAGAAAGTAAATGAAAGGATGTTACGATTATGAAAACAAATGTCAAAGAGATTTTTGGGATGAACGTATTTAACGATGCAGTAATGAAGGAAAGACTTCCAAAAGCTGCATATAAAAAGATGAAGGCTACTATCGATTCCGGAGAAGACCTGGATCCGGGCGTTGCTGATATCGTCGCTCATGAGATGAAAGAATGGGCCATTGAAAA
>JBJEKY010000023.1:2093-4395 GCA_051878875.1 Lachnospiraceae bacterium
ATCCTTTGTATTCCGACTGCATTCTGTTCCTATAAAGGAGAGGCACTGGATAAGAAAACTCCATTACTTCGTTCCATGCAGGCAGTGGATGTTCAGGCAATCAGAATTTTAAGATTATTTGGCAATACAACCGCAAAGCATGTAACCACATCCGTAGGACCGGAACAGGAATACTTCTTAGTAGATAAAGAAAAATTCTTAAAGAGAAAAGATTTGATCTTCACAGGAAGAACCTTATTTGGTGCAATGCCTCCAAAAGGCCAGGAAATGGATGATCACTATTTCGGAAGCATTCCGGAAAGAATTCTTTCTTTCATGGAAGTATTCAATCAGGAACTCTGGAAACTGGGTATTTCCGCAAAGACACAGCATAACGAAGTTGCACCGGCACAGCATGAGATTGCACCAATCTACGATCAGAACAACATTGCAACTGACCACAACCAGCTGGTAATGGAAACCGCACAGCGTGTGGCAGATGACATGGGATTAAAATGCTTACTCCATGAGAAACCATTTGCAGGTATCAACGGTTCCGGTAAACATAACAACTGGTCCATGTGTACCGATGAAGGCGAAAACCTTCTGGATCCGGGCAAGACACCTCACGAAAATATGCAGTTCCTGTTATTCCTTGCCGCAGTTATTCGTGCCGTAGATGAGCATGCAGACTTACTTCGTCTGTCCGCATCCACTCCAGGTAATGACCATCGTCTTGGAGCAAATGAGGCACCACCTGCAATCATCTCCATCTTCCTTGGAGAACAGTTAAATGATGTGGTTGAACAGTTTGAAGATGCCGGAGAGGCAACAAGCTCCTTAGAAGGAGAAGAATACGTATCCGGTGTTCATTCCCTTCCACACTTTAAGAAAGATGCAACAGACCGTAACAGAACATCACCGTTTGCTTTCACCGGTAATAAATTTGAATTCCGTATGGTTGGTTCCACCCAGTCTATCGCAGACCCTAACACGATCTTAAATACCATCGTTGCAGATGTATTATGCGATATGGCAGATAAACTGGAAGCAGCAGACAACTTCGAGATGGCTGTTCATGATATGATTAAAGAAACCATCAGCGCTCATAAGAGAGTCATCTTCAACGGCAACGGTTACTCCGATGAATGGGTAGCAGAAGCAGAAAAACGTGGTCTTCCAAACATCAAATGTATGGTGGATGCAGTTCCTGCACTCACAACACCAAAGGCAGTTGAAATCTTTGAGAAACATGGTGTATTTACAGCAGCTGAGCTGGAATCCCGTGCAGAAGTATTATATGAAAACTACTCAAAGACCATCAATATCGAAGCATTGACAATGATCGATATGGCTAAGAAACAGATTATTCCTGCTTGTATCAAATATCAGACCAGCCTTGCAGAATCTGTAAACTCCATCAAAGCAGCGAACCCGGCAGTAGATACCTCCGTTCAGGCTTCTCTGATGGCAGCAATCTCCGAAAACCTGAAAGCAATGTATGAAGCACTGGCTGAATTAGAAGAAGTTACATACAATGCAGAAAGCATGGAAGAAGGAGCAGATCAGGGTCATTACTATCATGACGTTGTATTCGCAGCAATGGATGCATTAAGAGCACCTGCAGATAAGCTGGAAATGTTAGTATCCAAAGAAGCATGGCCATTCCCAAGCTACGGCGATCTGATTTTTGAAGTATAATTTGAACATATATTTCTCCTCATAAAATATATTTGGCACAAAATCTAAAAAAACCGGTTCATCAGAGCCGGTTTTTTTCATATAATCTAAAAAAACAGTGGAGCATTCAAATTACCGTGAAAAGAAGTATTCGTTTATTTTTGGGAAATGCAGTTATGTGGATTGGTGTATTTTTATTTGGATGTTTATTAACTGTCTATAGTAAGACAAATCCTATTTCAGATCATTTCCAAAGGGAAGAGAAAGAAGCTTTTTCAATTCAGGAAGAAAACTATGAAAAAGAGAATCTAAATTCGGAAAATAATCAGACAAAAGTGGCATATCTTACCTTTGATGACGGGCCATCAAATCATTCAGAACAATTACTTGATTTGCTGGAAGAAGAGGGAGTGAAAGCCACTTTTTTTGTTGTGGCAAAAGAGGATGTGGAATCGGAGAGGATTTACCAGAGGATTGTCAGAGACGGTCATGGATTGGGATTACATTCCTATTCTCATGTTTACGAAAAAATTTATTCCTCACCGGAATTATTTCAAGAGGATTTGTGGAAGTTAAAGACTTTTTTATATCACAAAACAGGAGTAAGCTGTAATATATATCGTTTTCCCGGCGGAAGTTCCAA
>JBJEKY010000024.1:0-20337 GCA_051878875.1 Lachnospiraceae bacterium
AGACAATATGGACGAAAAATTTAGTAAGCGGTTTCTTTCTTTTTGCAATTCACTGTCAAATGACATAGCTTTGGATGAAGAAAATGGATATATCAAAGCAGTAAAATAAGGATAGGTCAATCAAACCCCGGTAGAGTGATCTACCGGGTTTTTGCATAGGATAAACTATCGTGGTTGGAAAGGAAATACAGAATATGGAATACAAAGTGGCATACTATCACCTTCCGGGTTTGTTTGAGTTTTATGATCTGTATCGTGCATTTCTGCCTGTTTTTCGCAAGCACAGGGAATATTTTTACGACTGGTGTGAGATCGGTTCTATCTATGGTGCGCCGATGGATTGTGTCTGGAGCGGGGGACGCGTGGAGTCGGGCGAAGCCGATCCGAGGGAGGTTCTTTCCCTGATGCGGGAGTACGGGATATCGGCGCGTTTGACGTTTAGCAATTCTCTGCTTGAAAAAGAGCATTTATCGGACAAAAAATGCAATGAACTCTGCGGGTTATTTGAAAATGGAAAAGGAATTCAAAATGGAGTAATCGTTTATTCGGATCTTCTGCTGGACTATTTAAAGCGTAGCTATCCCGGGCTTTATTTTGTTTCCTCCACAACCAAAGTTTTAACGGATTTTCAGCAATTTCTGGACGAAGTAGATCGGGATGAGTTTCGCTATGTGGTACCGGATTTTCGTCTGAACAAGGATTTTGCGGAATTCAATGCGCTATCGGACAAGCAGAAGGAGAAAGTGGAATTTCTTTGCAATGAATGTTGCTTTTGGGGATGTAAAGACAGGAAGCGGTGTTATGAGGCGGTCAGCCGGAAGAATCTCGGAGAGAATTGTCCTGAGCATCAATGTAGTGCGCCGGATGCACAAAATGGTTATCGGTTCTCCAAAGCAATGGAGAATCCATCTTTTATCGGTATTGAGGATATTCAAAAGGTCTACCTGCCGATGGGCTTTTCCAATTTTAAAATTGAAGGCCGGGGGCTTGGAAGTGCCCTGATCCTGGAATTTTTGCTTTATTATATGACCAAGCCCAAGTATCAGATACATGTGAGAGAAAAGCTATATTTAGATAACATGTTGGATTTGTTTTAAACAACGGCTGTGAAGTTAAATAATATTTGAAGAAAGAATTGAAACTGTGTAAAATAGTACTATACAACACAAATGAAGAAGGAAGTGGGGTACAAAACCATGACCAAGAAGTTCGGCGTAACAGGCATTTTGGCTCTGGCTCTGATTCTTATTTTATGCACATGCGGGAAGGCTAAGGAAGATAAGACCGTGAAGCTTTCTGTCTGGACCAGTGCCCAGGATCAGGAACTGATGCAAAAGATCGTAGCGTCCTTTGAAGAAGAGTATGCAAAAGAAGCAAAGTTTGACATCACCATCTGTGAAGAAGAAGAGTATTCCTGCGCGGATACAGTGCTACTGTGCCCTGAGGCGGCAGCAGATGTGTTTGTGTTTGCGGATGACCAGCTTCCGGAATTGGTTAAGGCTGAGGCACTTTTACCGGTCTCTTTGGATAAAGAGCAATTGGTCGAGCAGAATGGTGGTGAGGATTCCTCTGCGATCTCTGCAGCATCCTACGACGGAACTCTTTATGCATATCCGTTAACTGCCAGCAATGGCTACTTCCTTTTTTATAATGCGGACTATTTTAGCGAAGAGGATGTGAAAAGCCTGGAGACCATCCTTTCTGTGGCGGAACAAAATGGCAAGAAGTTTGGCATGGAACTGACCAGTGGCTGGTATCTGTATTCTTTTTTTAAAGCGGCAGGGATGGATGTTCATATCAACGAGGATGGCGTGACCAATACCTGTGAATGGAACAATAGAGAAATAACGGATGGAAAATATAGAGGCGTGGATGTTACGGAATCGTTGCTTAAGATCGCCGGCAGAGAAGGCTTTCTCAATGCAGGAAATGATGATTTCAGAGCCGGGATCAAGGATGGCACTATCATAGCCGGGATCAGCGGAACCTGGAATGCTACCATTGTGCAGGGTGCATTCGGGGACGGCTATCGTGCCACAAAACTTCCGACTTTTGAAGTGACAGGGGACAAGTTGCAGATGCACAGTGCTGTCGGATATAAATTGGTGGGAGTGAATGCCAATTCCGGAGAACCGGAGTGGAGTCAGAAGCTGGCAGAATGGATCACCAACGAAGAGAATCAGCTTCTTCGGTTTAAAGAGCGGGGAGAAGGACCTTCCAACATCTATGCGGCAGCTTCGGAAGAGGTGCAGAAGGACGAGGCGATTTCAGCGCTGGCGGCACAGTCAGAGTTCGGCCATCAGCAGATGGTAGCAAACTGCTACTGGACGGCCTCTTATCAGTTTGGAAATGTCATCGTGTCCGGGAACATAGAGCATCGTGATCTTCAGGACTTGCTTGACGAAATGGTGGACAGTGCATCAAAGGAGATTCAGTAGGATGAAAAAAGCGTCGATAAAAACACTTATTGCCATCATGATCACCGGATTGATCTGCGTGCTTGGAACGGTGGTTTTGTCCAAGGAGTTGGTTACATTTCAAGAGACACACCGAAAGATCATGGATGAGCATGTGCAAAACAGAGAATACATGGCAAAAATCAAGACCCTGCTGTATGAGCACCAGGCTGTGATCGCCAATCATGTGTTGTCCACAGATGAAGATATGAATGCCGCCTATGTGGAGGAAGAACAGCAGTTACGCGAAGAGATCACAGAGGAGGTAATAGAGTTTTCTTATCGGATGAAAGGCGGAGAACGGGAACAGATCTACCATAAGGTTTATTCGGATTTTGCAGGGTATATACATAATGCAGAAACTTTGGTGGCCTTCAAAAAAAGAGGCGAAACGGATATGGCGATCTATTATAACGATAATACCCTGAAGCCTTTTTTGAAAGATATCAATCAGAGACTGGATGACCTGGATACCATGACAGTGAAAGAGATCAAGAAGGCAGAGGAAGAAATGCAGACTGCAAATGAAGTGTCTGCCATCTTAAGCATGGTAATCCTTGTTGCGGTGATATGTGCGCTTACAGCTTGTTCCGTTATCTGTATCAGGATCACCTATTATCTTGATAAATACAAGGTAGATCTGGAGAAGGAACTAAAAGAAAAAAATGAAGTGATCCAGAAAGAAAATGAGAGGATGATCAGGCTTCAAAACAGCGTGATCATCAGTATGGCGAATCTTATAGAAAACCGGGACGGAGAGACCGGGGAACATGTAAAAAGAACCAGCGCTTATGTGGGAATGATCGCAAGGGCGGCCAGGGAGCAGGGAATTTATGGTGATATTCTTACCGAAGACTATATTGAACGGCTTGTAAAAGTGGCACCTCTTCATGATGTTGGTAAGATCGTGGTTCCGGATTACATTTTAATGAAGCCGGGAAAACTGACCCCGGAAGAATTTGAAGAGATCAAAAAGCATGCGCCGGAAGGCAGCAGAGTGATCCGGGAATGCTTTGCCGGTTTGGATGATGAAGACTATATCCAAATGGCCTGCGATATCGCAGGTTACCATCACGAAAAGTGGGATGGTAGCGGCTATGCGGATCATCTGTCCGGACAGGAAATACCACTATCGGCAAGGATCATGGCCATTGCAGATGTATTTGATGCCCTGATCTCAAAAAGAAGGTATAAAGATGCATTTTCTCTGGACGATGCATTTGCGATTATCGAAGAATCTTCCGGCAGTCATTTTGACCCGGAATTGGCCGGGGTATTTCTTTCTATCCGGGAACAGATCGAAGAGTACCTGACTTGCGCCGATGCGGCGGATGACAGACAAAGGACAGCAGACGGAAAGCGGGAATAAGCATTGAAGTTCCCCCGAAAACTGTGTATAATAAAGGACGTTAAATTACCAAAGGAGGGAGCCCATGTATTCATTTAAAAGCAGGGTGCGATATTCGGAGATTGGTCAGGATCATCTTTTGTCCATTCCCGGTGTGTTGAATTACTTTCAGGACTGCTCTACGTTTCAATCAGAGGGTGTTGGCTTAGGAGTACAGTGGCTGGAAGAGCACAAACGTTGCTGGGTGGTATCCTCCTGGCAGATCCGTTTTTTTCGCCGTCCCAAACTGGGAGAGGAAATCGAGATCGGAACCATGCCCTATGAATTAAAAGGAATCCTGGGAAAGCGTAACTTTTTCCTGAAGGATACGAAGGGAGAATATCTGGTCAAAGCGGACAGCCTGTGGACCTATCTGGATACGGAGCAGATGAAACCGGTGAAGGTAGATGAAGAAACTCAGATCGCTTATCCGCGGGAAGAAGCGCTGGAGGAAGAATGGAAGTCTAGAAAGATCGATATCCCGGAAGGCGGACAGGCCGGGGAAGAGATTCCGGTAGGAAAGTTTCTGCTGGATACCAATGGTCACGTGAATAATGAAAAATACGTATTGGTGGCCATGGAGTATGTACCGGCGGAGTTTGAAGTAGGGTATCTTAGGGTAGAATATAAACGTTCTGCGGTACTGGGAGATGTGATGATCCCTATGGTATTTAGAGAGCAGGACAGGGTTGTAGTGGCATTGCAGGACCGGGAGGGGTCTGTTTTTGCAGTAGTTGAATTTGAAAGAGGAAAGTTATGTTAAGATTAGGAGAAAAGCAGACGCTGATCATAGTGAAACGTGTGGAATTTGGCGTCTATCTGGCAGAAAACCAGCAACCGGGAGAACCGAGAGTATTACTTCCTGCAAAGCAGGTCCCGGAATTTGTAAAAACAGGTGACAGGCTGGAGGTTTTTCTATATAAAGATTCCAGTGACCGTCTGATCGCAACAACGCGAGAGCCGGCGCTGACTCTGGGACAGTTTGGTGTACTGACGGTTTCCGAGGTTACGAAGATCGGAGCTTTTTTAAACTGGGGACTGGAAAAAGATCTGTTTTTACCATATAAAGAGCAAACCGCCAGAGTGAAGCCCGGAGAGGAAGTCCTGGTGCGGCTTTACATTGATAAGAGTGACAGGCTTTGCGCTTCCATGCGCGGACTGTATCATTTGCTTGCTCAGAACTCACCGTACCGTGTGGAAGATGTGGTTAAGGGCAGAGTGTATGAATTCAGCGGGAATTTCGGAGCCTTTGTGGCAGTGGATGATAAGTATTCCGCGCTGATCCCACACCATGAGGATCATAGCAGTCTTCACATCGGAGAGGTGATCAGTGCCAGGGTAACGGAAGTGAAAGAAGATGGAAAGCTGACACTTTCGCTTCGGAAAAAAGCATACCTTCAGATCGAAGAGGATGCACAGAAGGTACTCAGGGTGTTGGATGAGTTTGCGGGGGTGTTACCATTTAATGATAAGGCGCCTGCAGAAGTGATCCTAAGGGATGTAGGACTTAGTAAAAATGCATTCAAACGTGCCGTAGGACATTTGTACAAAGAAAGAATCATAGAAATTACAGATAAAAGTATCCGTTTGGTAAAATAAGTGTTATACTTATATTGTATTGGGGCGTTTGGGCCTGGCCCGGATGCTCCGGGAAGAATATAGCAGGAAAGGATAAGGAGAAAAAGATGAAGAAAGTTATCAGTACAGATAAGGCTCCGGCAGCAATCGGACCTTACTCACAGGCAATTGAAGTGAATGGGATGGTTTACACATCAGGAGTTATCCCTGTAAATCCGGCAACCGGAGAAATTCCTGAAGGAAGTGCAGCACAGGCAAAACAGGTAATGGAGAATATGTCCAACCTTCTTGCAGCAGCAGGTACTGACATGGATCATGTGGTAAAGACCACTGTATTCATCAAAGAAATGAACGACTTTGGTGCGATTAATGAAGTATATGCTACTTACTTTACCAAAGATTTCCCAAGCAGAAGCTGTGTAGAAGTTGCAAGACTTCCAAAGGATGTTATGCTGGAAATGGAAGCAATCGCTTTAAAATAATGTTACAATAAAACCCATGCAGGGGATTCCCTGTGTGGGTTTTTTGCCGAATTCCGGGTTAAAAGCGGTATATATTGGAAGGATGCTCTTTTCGGAAGGGAAGGTTGACAATGATATATTATGATGCTATAATAACTTTCGTAATAATTTCGTAATAACTATTCGTTTCGAAATGACAGGAGGCAGGAATGAAACGTAATACAATCAGAGTTACAGCATGCTGTTTGGCAGGAACAATGGTTTTATCCTGTGCACCGATGATGGCACAGGCAACAACATTGGCAGGTGTATCTGCTACCTTGTCCAACAGTGTTGAGATTGGGGAGGAGTCTTCACTGTATGCAGGAATCAGTGGTGCGGTTGGTGATTATTTGACCAGTTCTGCAGAAGTGAATTTAAATAATATACAGGCTGTTGCAAGCAGCGAAGAAGAGGAAGAAGAGGATTCTACAGATCTGATGGAAGAACAGGCAGCCGCCGAAGCAGCCAGAGTGGAAGCTACGGATGTGAGCAACCTGTGTGTGGCTAAGGTTGATGAGTATGTAAATGTCAGAGCCAAGGCATCCAAAGATTCCAAGGTGAAAGGAAAATTGTATAATAAGAATGTTGCAACGATCCTTTCTGTTGAAGATGGTTGGTATAAGATCGAATCCGGTAATTTGAGAGGATATGTCAGTGCCGATTACGTAGTTGTTGGTAATGGTGAAGCTCTGAAATCCGCAGGAGATAAATATGCGAAGGTTACAACCCAGACACTTCGTGTTCGTAAGAAAGCATCTACAGAGTCCGAGATCATCGGACTGGTTCCTCAGGATGAGGATATTCTTGTTTTAGACGAGAAAGAAGGATGGGTGAAAGTTTCCATTGAAGAGGGAGACGGTTGGGTATCCACCGATTATGTTGATCTTCATATGGAATATACATACGGCGAAACTTTGAAAGAAGAAAAGGCTCGTTTGGAAAAGGAAGAGAAAGAACGTCGTGAAGCTCAGGCAGCAGCAGATCAGGCGATTTCCAGTGGAAGTACCTCTGGAAGTTCTTCTTCCGGCAGTTCTTCCGAAAGTTACAGTAGCCCGAGCGGCTCTACCGGATCTGCAGTTGCAAATTATGCATGTCAGTTTGTTGGTAATCCATATGTGTATGGAGGAACCAGCCTGACTAACGGAGCAGATTGTTCCGGTTTCGTCATGAGCGTATACGCTGCATTCGGAGTGTCACTGCCGCATTCTTCCAGTGCATTAAGAAGTGTGGGACGTGCTGTCAGCACCAGTGAAATGCAGGCGGGAGATATTGTATGCTATTCCGGTCATGTGGCCATTTACATTGGCGGTGGACGAATTGTTCATGCAAGTAATCATCGCGATGGAATTAAGATTTCTTCCAACGTATACTATAGACCGGTACTGGCAGTCAGAAGAATTTTCTAAGTACCGTATCAAAAGAATGAATGAGTAACCGTCGGTCGTAAGACCGGCGGTTTTTTTCATGGGCAAAATGCCCATGAAAACGCTCCGCGAGGGATGCGCAGCTCGCGGAAAGGAAAAGTATTGCTTCGCAATCCGCTCGCGCGCAAAGAATTCTGCAAGCAGAATTCTTTACATACCGCCCGGACATGATTTCTTTATTACCAGAAAAGTCTATCAATTTAAAGGATTGAAGCGGCTATTTTCTATAAAAATGTGAACGCCATAAGTCAAGAGGGAAAATCAAAAATGTCACTTTGCACAAATTGACGAAAAATGCGGTGGCGAAGTTTAAGGAAGGTTAAACTTTGGAAAAGAAAAGTCCACATTTCCGACATAAAAAAAGCCCAAAAATAGAGTTATACACGAAGTTATCCACTTTATCCACAAAAAAGTGCGAAATTTCACTTGTTTTTTTAAAAACAAAATAGAACGAAGGTTTTGTATAAAACAACTAAAAATGTCGAGTGGGGGCAAAAAAGGAAAAAGAATGTTGACTTTTGAATTGAGTGTATAAAGAGGGAAAGCGCTTCGAAATATTCTGATTTTTTATCAAGCTATAGGCAGGAAAAATACAAAACTTGAAATAATGCGGTATAAATGGTATACTATCGCCAAGAAGAGAGTAGGGAGAAGACGTTTTGATCAAGAAAATAAATGTAATGGGTATTGAGCTGGATAATTATTCTTCCCGGGAAGCAATGATGCTGGTGGAGACATTCCTGAACAATACCGTATTAAATACAATTGAAGAAGTTCCTCTTCAGGTGCTGGTACAGGCGAAAGAAAACGAGGACGTGCGACAGAGTATTCGAGCGTTGGATCTTGCCATTCCCGGCGATCGGGAGATCCTGGTGGAAGCAGGCTATGGAAATTCCCGTCAGATCAACGACGTGGAGGAGAATAGCTTTTTCCATGAATTTATCCGCAGGGTGATCCGTAACAAGAAGAAGGTGTTTCTGCTGGGAGAAACCCAGGCTGTGGTAGACGAACTGACAACGGTTTTGAAAGAAGATTATGAACGGCTCCAGATCATAGGTAGCTGTTGTCTGGAACGGTTTAAAGATGACGCGGGAGTGATCAATGAGATCAACAGTCAGGCACCGGATGTGATCCTGTCTGCATTGCCTTCTCCAAAACAGGAACTGTTTATTTTGGAACAGAAGGGCAGACTGCATGCCAAGATCTGGTATGGAATGAACAATAATGTTCGAATCCGTAAGGGAAAAGAACGGCTGATTCAAATGATCCGTACTATGGTGGGAAGAGTGATTTTCCGTCATCAGATCCTGAAATATCAACGGAAAGATTAAAAAGATCAAAAAAGAGAGAGGAAATGCATAAAAAATGCACAAATCCTCTTTCTTTTTTTGTTGTTTTCGTTTATTATATACAACAGAGTTCGTGTATTTAATCTAAAAATAAGAGATGAATTTGTAAAAGTTGTCCAATCGATAAAAGAAAAAGGAGAATGAACCATGATTTCAAATCAGATACTTCAAAATACCATTGAAGGATTAAAGAACATTACGCGTGTGGACTTATGCGTGATCGATACTGAGGGAAAGATCCTTGCTACCACCTTTGCACAAGCTGATGAGTACAGTAGTGCGGCAGTAGGCTTTGTAGAATCCCAGGCAGACAGCCAGGTGGTATCGGGTTGCCAGTTCTTTAAAGTATTTGACGAACATCAGCTGGAATATATTCTGTTGGCGAACGGAGACTCTGATGATGTGTTTATGATCGGAAAGATCGCCTGCTTTGAAATTCAGAACCTGATCGTTGCCTATAAGGAGCGGTTTGATAAAGACAATTTCATCAAGAACCTGTTACTGGATAATCTGCTTCTGGTAGATATTTATAACCGCGCAAAGAAACTTCATATTGATAATGATACCAGAAGGGTGGTATATCTTCTGGAGCCGAAGACCAAGGAAGGAAACGACATGGAGCGTTTAAGAAGTGTTTTTGGCGGAAAGAGCAAGGACTTTGTCACTGCAGTGGATGAGAAGAGCGTTATCGTAGTGAAAGATGTGAATGGAAATGATTCGCTGGAGAACCTGACAAAGATCGCAGAATCCATGGCAGATGTTCTGGGTGGTATGAATAGTGTACGCATTGCGTTCGGAACCGTGGTTTCAGAATTAAAAGAGGTGTCCAAGTCCTATAAGGAGGCCCGCATGGCACTGGATGTTGGAAAGATCTTTTTCGAGGAACAGAATATCGTGGCATATTCCACACTTGGAATCGGACGGTTGATCTATCAGCTTCCGATCCCGCTGTGTAAAATGTTCATCAAAGAGATTTTTGGTGACCGCTCTACTGAGGACTTTGATGAAGAGACCCTTACCACCATCAATAAATTCTTCGAAAACAGCCTGAATGTTTCGGAGACATCCCGTCAGTTGTACATACATCGAAATACGCTGGTATATCGTTTGGACAAATTACAGAAGAGTACCGGACTGGATTTGAGAGTGTTTGAAGATGCCATAACCTTCAAGATCGCTCTCATGGTCGTAAAATATATGAAGTATATGGAGTCTCTTGAATATTAGAGAAACCCATACTTGAGTGTACAGGAGGAAGTATGATCACACTAGAGCATGTCAGCAAATCCTACACCCAGGGTATTCCGGCTTTGAATGATATCAGCCTGAATATTGAGGAGGGGGAATTTGTTTTTATCGTAGGAAACAGTGGATCGGGAAAATCTACATTTTTGAAGCTTCTTACCAAGGAACTGGAGCCCACGGAAGGAAGCATTACCGTGAATGGTACCAATTTGAAAAAATTAAGTCATAAAAAAATCCCCATGTATCGAAGAAATATCGGCATGGTTTATCAGGATTTCCGCCTTTTGAAGGACAGGAATGTATATGAAAACGTAGCGTTTGCCCAGAGGGTTATTTCCATGGGGAACCGCAGTATTAAGAAAAAAGTGCCGATGATGCTGTCTATGGTTGGCCTGGCTGCAAAATACAAATCCAGCCCCAAGCAGTTATCCGGTGGTGAACAGCAGCGTGTGGCAATTGCCAGAGCGCTGATCAACGAGCCGAAGATCCTTTTGGCAGATGAGCCTACCGGAAATCTGGATGCGGATAATGCATGGGATATCATGAAATTACTGGATGAGATCAACCAGAAGGGAACCACGGTGGTTGTGGTAACCCATAACCTGGAGATCGTGGAAGCCATGAATAAAAGGGTCATTACGTTAAAGAAAGGCGTGATGGTGGGCGATAAGCGTCCGGGTGATGACCATGAATAGGTTTAGTACATTTTTGTATACCTTAAAACAGGGTGTAAGCAATATCGGAAAGAATAAGATGTTTTCATTGGCATCAATTGCCACGATGTCGGCTTGTATCTTTTTGTTTGGAATCTTTTATTCTATCGTAGTTAATTTCCAGAATGTGGTAAAAGAAGCCGAAGAAGGCGTGGCCGTAACCGTATTTTTCGAGGAAGGAATCTCACAGGAGCGTATCGACAAGATCGGCGAGGAGATTGGAAAACGTGCAGAAGTTGCGGACATACAATTTGTTTCCGGGGAAGAAGCATGGGAAAGCTACAAAGAGAAATATTTTGAGGGAAAAGAAGAATTGTCAGAAGGGTTTGCGGATGATAACCCGTTGGCAAATTCCGCGAATTATCAGATCTACTTAAGCGATGTATCCATGCAGTCAACGCTGGTGTCCTATCTGGAAGATCTGGATGGCGTACGCCAGGTAAACAAGTCGGATGTGGTGGCCAATACCTTGTCTGATTTTAATAAACTTTTGGGCTATGTTTCCGCAGCGATCATTTTGATCCTGTTGATGGTAGCGGTTTTCCTCATTAGTAATACGATTACGGTGGGTATCGGAGTGCGTCGGGAAGAGATCGCCATCATGAAGCTTATCGGAGCTACGGACTATTTTGTACGGGCGCCCTTCGTGGTGGAAGGTGTTTTGATCGGTCTCATTGGTTCTGTTTTACCGCTTTTGATCCTATACTTAATGTATGGAAGGGTTATAAACTATATTGTGAACCGGTTTGTATTTTTGAACAATGTCCTGAATTTCCTGCCGGTGAGTGTGGTATTTAAAACACTGGTGCCGGTGGCACTGATACTGGGAGTAGGAATCGGTTTTCTGGGAAGCCGTTTCACGATACGTAAGCACCTATCTGTATAACAATTGGAAAGGAACAGGATATGGAAAACAGGGAAACGATCGAAGTCGAAGACTTAGGGGGAGAAATGGAACGTCCGGCACAAACCTTTGGGCCGGTGAAGAAAAAGAAAAATGAGTTTAAAAAAGGATTTCTGTCCGGCGTAGCGGCGAGTCTGGCAGCGGTGTTGATCCTTGGTGCTGTCGGCAGTATGGCGCTGACTTCAAACGGATATGTGTTTACCACGTTTAAACCGGATAAGAATCTTACCGGCGGGATTTTGTCGGAGTCGGTGGAAACGAAACTGTCCGAGATTCTGGGGGCTCTTTCGGCATATTACTATGACGAGGTAGACCAGGAGGCAGCAGCGGAAGGACTGTATGCCGGATTAGTGGATTCTCTAGGAGACCCTTATTCCCGCTATTTTACAAAAGAGGAATATCGGGATTACTTAAACAGCAGTAATGGCACTTATTATGGAATCGGTGCTGTCCTGACCCAGAACACCCAGACCGGAGAAATCTCCATTTCCAGAGTGTACGAGGGCTCTCCTGCCAATGAAGCAGGGTTAAAAGCCGGGGATGTGTTTGTGTCGGCAGATGAATTTGATGCCGAGGGAGCAGATCTTTCGGAGTTTGTTACCCATGTAAAAGGAGACGAAGGCACAACGGTGAAGATTACCGTGCTCAGGGACGGAAAAGAGAAAACGTTTACCGTGGAGCGAAGAAAGGTGGAAGTACCTACTGTAGAACATCAGATGCTTCAGGGAAATACCGGATATATAGAGATCCTGGAATTTGATGCCGTGACCACGGACCAGTTCGAGACCGCATTGGAGGATTTGAAAAAACAGGGGATGACATCCCTGATCGTTGACCTACGGGATAATCCGGGCGGAATGGTTACAAGCGTAACAGAGATTCTGGATACCATTTTACCGAAAGGTTTATTGGTTTATACTCAGGACAAAGACGGTAACAAGAAGGAATACAAGTCGGATAAAAAAGAACTGGGTCTGCCACTGGCGGTTCTGGTAAACGAAAACAGCGCTTCGGCATCGGAGATTTTTGCCGGGGCGGTAAAAGACTATGAGTATGGCACGATCATCGGAACAACCACATTTGGAAAAGGAATTGTGCAGGTATTGACTCCTTTAAGCGACGGAAGTGCCATTAAGGTAACGACAGCGAAATATTTCACACCGAATGGAAATTACATCCATGGCGTGGGAATCGATCCGGATATTGAACTGGAATTTGAGTACCAGGGCGATGAGGATGAAGACTATGATATCATGAAAGATAATCAGGTATTGAAGGCCCTGGAAGTATTAAGCGGGGACGATAAGTAAAACGAAAAAGAAAGATGGTGAGTTTGTGGTTGAATTAGATCAGGTAAAAAGTGAACTGGCAGGCTTCGAAAAACCCATGAAGGAATTGAGGGATTCACTTTGACTTAGCTGGAAAGCAGCAGCGTGTCAAAGAATTGGAAAAGGTTATGGAGGAGGCCGGCTTTTGGGATGATCCGGAGCAGGCGCAGCTTAAAACAAAAGAATTAAGTGCACTTAAGAATGACCTGGAAACCTATGGAAAATTGAAGACAGCTTACGAGGACATCGAAACACTGTTGGAAATGGGATACGAAGAAGAAGATCCGGAGATTGCGGCAGAAGCCACTGCGGAGATGGGCCGGTTTGCAAAAGCCTTTGAAGCCTTAAGAATGAAAACACTTCTCTCAGGAGAATACGATGCGAATAATGCCATCGTGAAGCTGAATGCCGGAGCGGGCGGAACGGAAAGCTGTGACTGGGCTTCTATGCTCTATCGTATGTATACCCGATGGGCCGAACAACATGGATTCGGGATTCAGGTTCTGGATTATCTGGACGGCGATGAAGCGGGGATAAAATCCATTACGTTCCAGGTAAACGGTGAGAACGCTTATGGATTTCTGAAGTCTGAAAAAGGTGTGCACCGTCTGGTTCGTATCTCACCGTTTAATGCAGCAGGAAAACGTCAGACATCCTTTGTGTCCTGTGACGTTATGCCGGATATAGAAGAAGATCTGGACGTGGAAGTGCGGGACGAAGATATCCGGGTGGATACCTACCGGTCCAGTGGAGCAGGAGGCCAGCATATCAACAAAACCTCCTCGGCCATCCGTATTACCCACTTACCGACAGGGATCGTTGTGCAGTGTCAGAACGAGCGCTCCCAGCATATGAATAAAGAGAAAGCCATGCAGATGTTAAAGGCCAAACTCTATATCCTGGAACAACAGAAAAATGCTGAGAATCTTGCGGATATCCGAGGAGAAGTTACGGATATCGGCTGGGGAAATCAGATCCGTTCTTATGTGTTGCAACCATATACCATGGTGAAAGACCATCGCACCAATGAAGAAAACGGAAATGCCCAGAGTGTACTGGACGGCAATATAGATGCATTTATCAACGCGTATTTAAAGAGCCTTGCGGTAAAAGGGGATTAGAAGTGGACAAATACTATGTGATCAGAGAGAGAGCAGTACCGGAAGTATTGCTGAAAGTAGTAGAAGCAAAACGCCTGTTAGAGGCCGGTCAGGTGAATTCTGTGCAGGAGGCAGCAGAGAGAGTAGGCATTAGCAGGAGTTCATTTTACAAGTATAAGGATGATATTTCGATTTTTCACAAAAAAGATTCGGGAAAACTGACCACTGTGATTTTGCAGGTGGATGATGGTCCGGGAATCTTTTTGGGTGTGCTTAACGCCATTGCGGAATATCAGATCAATATTTTGAATATCCACCAGGGGATTTCCATAAACGGAGTGGCAAATCTGATGCTGGTGCTGGAAGCCCCTTCGGATTCGGAGTACATTCCCCACATTGTTGAGAATATCAGCAGACGTGAGGGAGTGCATTATGTAAAAATTTTGGCGAAGGAGTAGCAAGTATGCTCGTTGTAAAGAAATTTGGCGGGACTTCTGTGGGTAATACACAGCGTATCAAAAATGTGGCCAACAGAATCGCAAAAGAATACAGAGCAGGAAACGATGTGATCGTGATCCTGTCTGCCATGGACCAGACTACTGACGAACTGTGGTCTCTGGCAAGGGAACTGAATGAGAATCCCCCGAAGCGGGAGGTAGATGCATTGCTTTCGACGGGAGAGCAGACTTCGGTGGCATTAATGGCAATGGCGCTTGCAGCCATGTCCATACCGGCTATTTCATTGAATGCTTTTCAGGTAGCCATGCACACGACAGAAGTACATACCAATGCGAGACTTTTGAAAATTGATACCAGACGTATCGAGCATGAACTGGAAAGCAAAAAAGTGGTACTTGTTACCGGATTCCAGGGCGTGGACAAATATGGTGACGTTACCACCATCGGACGTGGCGGTTCCGATACCACTGCGGTGGCCATAGCGGCTGCCATGCATGCAGACTGTTGTGAAATCTATACCGATGTTGACGGGGTTTATACGGCGGATCCCAGGATCGTGCCGGGTGCCGTTAAGGAAAAAGAGATTACATACGATGAAATGCTGGAATTGGCATCCATCGGAGCCCAGGTGCTCCATAATCGTTCCGTGGAAATGGCAAAGAAATATGGAGTGACATTAGTGGTGCGCTCCAGTTTGAATGAATCGGAAGGAACCCAGGTAAAGGAGGTTACATCAGTGGAAAGTATGTTGGTAAGCGGAGTAGCCGCAGATAAGAATACAGCTCGGATCACCGTAACGGGAGTGGAAGATGCTCCGGGAAGCGAATATAAGATTTTTGATGCATTGGCTAATAACAGTATCAATGTGGAAGCTATTTTGCAGACTGCAGCCAGAGACGGAAAGAAGGATGTGTCCATTCTGGTTTCCAGGGATTGTCTGGAAAGAGGCGTTTCGGTACTGAAAGAACATCAGGCGCGGTTTAAGGCGCAGGATATTGAAGTGGACGAACACATTGCTAAGGTTTCTATTGTGGGAGCCAGCATCCAGAGTAATCCCGGCGTGGCCTCTGCCATGTTTGAAGCACTGTACAATGCCGGCATTAATATCAAGATGACGGCAACCAATGAGCTTCGTATTACCGTGATCGTAGACGAAGACGAGATGGAAAAAGCGGTAAGGGTAGTGCATGCCGCACTGATCGAATAAAAAATAAGCGAATAAGAAAAATAATTAGATTCCTAACTATTGAATTGCTGCGGGAAATATGTTATATTAATAACACAATAAAATAGTTAGGAGGGTTTATATGTTGACAACGTTTAAGGCAACTGCCAAGAAGCTTCCGGAAGGTTTACAGGTAGCTACGGAATCAAGAGGATTTAAGATCATGATGGATGAACCGAAGGACCTGGGCGGCACGGATGTAGCCATGAATCCGGTAGAAGCGCTTCTTTGTGCGCTGGGTGCTTGTCAGAGCATTGTGGTTGCAGCTTTTGCAAGAGTACAGAGATTTGAGTACGAAGAGTTTCATGTGGAGCTTGAAGGTGATCTGGATCCGGATGGATTTATGGGAAAAGCGGATGTAAGAAATGGTTTTCAGGAAATCCGCTTTACAATGCACTTTAAGACAAATGAGAGTCAGGAAAAAGCGGAAGCTTTTGCAGACTTTGTCGAGAGAACCTGTCCGGTTGGAGATTGTCTTTCAAATGGTGTAAAGCTTGTCAGAGCCGGTGTTGTAAGAGATTAGTTTTCAGAGGGCTGATGCATATGTGCGTCAGCCTCTTTTGTTGACTGGGGCGGATAAAATGTGGTATCATGTGGAAATCATGGAGAAAGGAAAACAGATACATGTTTAACCTAAATGATTGTATGGCTTTTGTTACCAGCCAATCCGGAAAAGTGTTTGCGGAAGCTATGGAAAAGCGGCTTCGCCCGTATGGCATAACCAGAACACATTGGATTGCCATGTATTATATTATGACAAATGAAGCGATCACGCAGAAACAGCTGGCAGAAATGATGGCGTTAAAAGAGCCCAGTGTTGTACCGATACTTCAGAAGATGGAGATGGAAGGAGATTTGGTAAGGATTGCTTCAGAGAAAGACCGCCGGAATAAGTTCTTAAAACTTACTGAAGAAGGAGAAGCGCACTGTAAAAGAATCCTTCCTGTTGTAGAAGGGTTTAAAGAGGATACGACAAGAGGTATCAGCGAAGAGCATTTGCAGATCCTTAAGGATTCCCTCGAAAAGATGGTTGAAAATGCAAATGCTTCTTCGTGATCAAAGTTATTCTAGATTGATTCTTAGAGATACATCTCGTCCGAAAGAACCGGACCCATTTCTTCTTCCATACGTCTTTCTTCTTCCTGTTTCCGGTCGATTTCACCGCTTACATCAAGATAGAACCAACAAGTTACCTGCTCAATATAAGGCTGGATCCAAAGGGCAGCAATGCCGAAGGATAACAGTACCAAAAGCATCATAGGTATGAAACTGAAGCTGATATATAAGAATCTGCCGCAGTTTCCTTTCATAAGATGAAAACTTTCCTTCATGGAAGTGATCGCACCCATATCGCTGTGATCCACAAGAAGAAGGATCGTAAGTGAAAAACGCAGGGAAAGGAAAATGCATAACACGATCCCTCCGATAAAAAGTGCAATGCCGGCAACCAGAATTCCTATGGTTGTAGTTGAGGTGGACTCAGTCATAAGACCAATCCCCATACAGCAAAGGATCGTTCCCGGAACAACACAAACGGTACCGATCAGGCTTAACAGAAAAGTAACTACAATGTAGCGGTCCGGACGGCATTTTAACTGGCTAAAGATCATGGAAACCGATGGCTTCGTTCCTCTTGCCAGATTTAAGTGAACGGCATAAACTCCTGCGGCTAATGCAGTGGAAACCATGGCAATAATGAAAATAGCCAGAAGAGAGAAGATCGGGAAAGAAATCACCTCTTCGTAAAGCAGGGTCCGTTCAGAATAGGTATTTAACTGATTTTCAAAGGGTGTCATGGCAAGACCGATGATCAGCTGTACCAGAAAATAGGACAGGATGGCAAGACCGTAATTGCCAATCAGGGTCTGCCGGCTTAAGCCTTTTAATTCTTTACAAGATCTTTTCATTTCACACCCTCCTTACAGATACGAGTCTGTGCTGTTATACATGATATCCCAGAGTGTGGATGAGTCCAGATTGGAACATACATAAGCAAAAACAGCAACAGTGGCAACAAGACATATAAAGATTCCCAAAAGTCCGAGGATCAGGGCAGCGCTGCTTTTTCCTGTGGTATGATAACCGCTTCCCCGTGAAAGCAGTGCCAGAGTAACCGCAATTGCGGGACAGATCGTTCCAAACATTGGTACAAAGGAAAAGATCAGCCCGATGATGGAAAGGGTTAAACCTGCAACCGGCAGAGAACTTTCGGAAGAAGGCCCTGTTTGCCGAAGGGGTTCATTGGGTGAATAATCCATAATTTTAATTCCTCCTTGAGTGAAAATAACTACCCATAGTATACCATAGAAACCGCTTGAATGAAAACCCAAATTACACTATAATACAAATAGGTATGCGCCTTGAAGGACGCAACAGAATTGAGAGGTGTTTCTATGGATATGATCCGGGTACTGGCAGAAGAATTAAAGATCCGTCCGCAGCAGGTGAAGGCGGCGGTGGACCTTATAGATGAAGGCAACACGATTCCCTTCATTGCCCGATACCGAAAAGAAGCAACCGGAGCGCTGAATGATGAAGTCCTCCGAAATTTATATGAACGATTGAATTATTTGCGAAACCTGGAAGAGAAAAAACAGCAGGTTTTGAAAAGTATTGAAGAACAGGGGCAGCTGACGGAAGAGTTGCGTGCAAAGATCGAAGAAGCCACCACGCTGGTTTTGGTGGATGACCTGTATCGCCCCTATCGCCCAAAACGCCGGACCAGAGCTACCGTGGCCAAGGAGAAGGGCTTAGGTCCCCTTGCGGATATTATTCTTTTGCAACAGCTGAGCCGTCCGCTTGCGGAAGAAGCAGCCTCCTATATTAATGAGGAAAAAGAAGTGACTACGGCAGAAGAAGCCATTGCAGGAGCAAAGGATATTCTGGCAGAGACCATCGCTGATACAGCGGAGTACCGTATTTATATCAGGGATTACACCATGCAGCATGGGTTGATCCGGTCTGCGGCTAAGAATGCTGAAGAAAAAAGTGTATATGAAATGTATTATGAGTTTGAAGAACCGGTGGCAAAACTGGCCGGTCATCGAATTCTTGCATTAAACCGCGGAGAAAAGGAAAAATTTCTTACCGTAAAGGTAGTTGTGGAAACAGAACGTATTCTGGGGTATCTTGAGAAAAAAGTGCTGGTGCGGGACAACCCTTATACAACCGAAGCTTTAAAAGAAACCATACAGGATAGTTACGAGCGTCTGATCGCGCCGGCGGTAGAGCGTGAAATCCGTTCTGCTCTGACCGAACGGGCAGAAGAAGGTGCCATCAAAGTATTTGGCAAGAATTTGGAACAGCTGCTGATGCAGCCACCCATTGCGGGAAAAGTGGTGCTGGGCTGGGATCCGGCATTTCGTACCGGCTGCAAACTGGCAGTAGTGGACGCCACGGGAAAGGTACTGGATACCACAGTGATCTTCCCGACCGCTCCCCAGAACCGGGTGGAAGAGTCCAAAGAAACCGTGAAAAAGCTTATTGATAAGTACGATATCAGCCTGATTTCTTTGGGAAACGGAACCGCCAGCAGAGAATCGGAGCAGGTCATCGTGGATCTGTTAAAAGAGATCAGAAAACCGGTGTCCTACGTGATCGTGAACGAGGCGGGAGCCAGTGTGTATTCAGCCAGTAAACTGGCTACGGAAGAGTTCCCTAATTTTGACGTGGGACAAAGAAGTGCTGCGTCCATTGCAAGGCGTTTGCAGGATCCGTTGTCAGAACTGGTGAAGATCGATCCCAAATCCATCGGAGTGGGGCAGTATCAGCATGATATGAACCAGAAAAACTTGAGCGAAACCTTAGGCGGTGTAGTAGAAGATTGCGTAAACCGTGTAGGCGTGGATCTGAATACCGCATCGGCATCGCTTTTGGAATATATCTCAGGAATCAGTAAGCCGATAGCCAAAAACATCGTGGCTTACCGGGAACAAAACGGCAAGTTTACCAGCCGCAGTCAGCTTCTGAAGGTGGCAAAGCTGGGACCGAAGGCTTACGAGCAAAGTGCGGGCTTTTTGCGCATTGCCGGAGGAAGTGAGCCTTTGGATTCAACCAGTGTCCATCCGGAGAGTTATACGGCAGCCCATGCTTTGATGGAAAAGTTAGGTTACGATAAAGAAGCGCTTTCCCAGGGAGCCCTCAAAGATATCGCAAAACAGGTAAAAGATTATCCCAGGTTATCCAAGGAACTGGATATCGGCGAGATGACCTTAAGGGATATTGTAAAAGAACTGGAAAAACCGGGGCGGGATCCCCGTGACGATATGCCAAAGCCCATTCTTCGCACAGACGTGTTGGAGATGAAGGACCTGGTTCCGGGAATGGAATTGAAGGGAACCGTCCGCAATGTCATTGATTTTGGCGCTTTTGTGGACATTGGTGTCCATCAGGACGGTCTGGTGCACATTTCCCAGATGAGTGAAAAATACATCAAACATCCGCTTGAAGCGGTGAGTGTGGGCGACATTGTTACGGTCAAGGTGCTCAGTGTGGATATGGAAAAAGGAAGAATTGCACTGACCATGAAGTTGTAGTGCAGTAGGAGGCAGAACATGGATTTTAGGATAAAAGTTACAGAAAAGGACGTGCTTTCCTTTCACCTGTATCACAGTTACCATAAGGTGCAGACGTGGTTGTTTACCATCCTTGGTGTGGTGATCACCCT
>JBJEKY010000024.1:20437-25602 GCA_051878875.1 Lachnospiraceae bacterium
ATTTTACCCAAGGATCAGTTGCAGGGGAATGTAGAAAAATTACAGAGTTTATTCAAAAAAGAATTGGAGCCTTTTAAGTATGGTCATTGAAACAAATTCCTGGGTAGAAACCTTTGAACTGGGTATGAAGATGGGAAAAGAAGCGGCCCCAGGGGATGTGTATACCCTGGTGGGCGATCTCGGTGTGGGCAAAACTGTGTTTACCCAGGGGATCGCAGCGGGCCTTGGAATTACAGAGCCTGTGAATAGTCCCACGTTTACCATTGTGCAGGTATATGAAGAGGGTCGGATCCCATTTTACCACTTTGATGTTTACCGCATCGGAGATCCGGAAGAAATGGACGAGATCGGGTATGAGGATTACGTATATGGGGAAGGTCTTACCATGATTGAGTGGGCCAATCTCATTGAGGAGATCCTGCCGCCAAAAAGACAGGAAATTTTGATTGAAAAAGATCTGGAGAAGGGATTTGATTATCGTAAGATCACCATTACCCGGATCGAGCCATAGATAGAATCGAGGAAGAACATGAAAATTTTAGGACTGGAGACATCAGGGCTGGTGGCAAGCGTTGCAGTGGTGGAAGACGATATCCTGTTAGCAGAATATACCATCAATTATAAGAAAACCCATTCCCAGACGTTGCTTCCCATGCTGGATGAAGTGGTCAAAATGACAGAACTGGATTTAAAAAGTGTGGATTACATTGCAGTTTCTGCAGGACCGGGATCTTTTACCGGACTTCGTATCGGATCCGCAACGGCCAAAGGACTGGGACTGGCATTGCAAAAAGAGTTGATCCACGTTCCTACCGTGGATGGTCTTGCCTATAATCTGGTGGGAGCAAGGGAACTGGTCTGCCCATTAATGGATGCCAGAAGAAATCAGGTTTATACGGGACTATATGCATTTGAGCAGGATCGCATGACGATTCTGGTAGAACAATGTGCTGTGGATATTCAGGATATCATAGGGAAAATCAATGAACAGGGAAAAACCGTGGTCTTTTTGGGCGACGGTGTTCCGGTATACCGGCCGGCAATAGAAGAATCCTGCCGGGTTCCGTTTTATTTTGCACCGGCACATATGAACCGGCAGCGGGGGGCAAGTGTAGCGGCATTAGGATTGCAGTATGCTTTGGAAGGAAAAACAGAAAGTGCGGCTGCACACCGGCCTGACTATCTGCGCCTGACACAGGCCGAGAGGGAGAGAAATGAAAGAGCTGCTATGAATTCTGTTTCCGGTGAAAATGATCCAACACAGGAAAAACAAAAAAGTCTGTAAGGAGCCGGACAATGGTCAACATTCGCGAAATGAAGCCGGAAGATCTAATACAGGTCACGGCTATCGAAAACAGAACATTTACCCAGCCATGGTCAAAGCAGGGATTCTTGCAGGCAATCTCAATGCCTGAAAACCATTATGTGGTGGCGGAATCGGAAGGAAAGATCGTAGGCTATTGCGGTTACTACGGAACCTTGGAGGAGGGTGAGATCACCAATGTTGCAGTGGATGAGGATGCTCGAAACCGGGGGATCGCGTATGAAATGGTGAGGCAGTTGCTAAAAGTGGCTCAGCAGCAGGGAATCCTGCGTATGGTGCTGGAAGTGCGCCTTTCGAATCTGCCGGCCATTCATGTCTATCGGAAACTGGGATTTACAGAACTGGGTGTCCGAAAGAATTTTTATGAAATGCCAACAGAGGATGCGCTGATCATGGAGTGCACCCTGGAATCAGGAAAGGAAAAAACATGTTAGACGTTTGTTTACTGGGTACTGCCGGGATGATGCCGTTGCCACATCGATGGCTCACTGCCTGCATGACCAGATATAACGGGAGCCATCTTCTTATTGATTGCGGAGAGGGCACCCAGATTGCCATCAAAGAGAAGGGATGGAGCTTTAAACCCATCGATGTGATCTGTTTTACCCATTATCATGCAGATCATATCAGCGGTCTTCCGGGTTTACTTTTAACCATGGGGAATGCGGAGCGCACGGAACCTCTTTTATTGATCGGTCCACCGGGACTGCAGAAGGTGGTGGAGAATCTGCGTTGCATTGCACCGGAACTCCCGTTTGAACTGCAGTATCGGGAATTAACTGAACCGGATGAAGTGCTTACGGTTCATGGATACAAGATCCATGCATACAAAGTAAGACACAACATCCCATGCTATGGGTATACCATTGAGATTGAGCGCGGAGGAAAGTTTGATCCGGAGCGTGCAAAACAGCAGAATATCCCATTGAAACTGTGGAATCCGCTGCAGAAGGGAAACACCGTGACCCAGGATGGAATTACCTATACCCCTGACATGGTGTTGGGAGAAGCGCGTAAGGGAATTAAAGTTACCTACTGCACGGATACAAGACCTACCGGGGCAATTGTAGAGGCTTCCAGACAGGCGGATCTGGCTATTTTGGAAGGAATGTATGCAGAGCCGGATAAACTGGCAAAAGCCAAGCAATACAAACACATGACGTTTTATGAAGCAGCAGAACTGGCGGCAAAGGCGCAGGTAGGGCAGCTGTGGCTTACCCATTTCAGCCCGTCCCTGGTGGGAGCTGAGGCCTATATGCAAAATGTGCGGGCGATTTTTTCAAATACAAGACTGGGAAAAGACGGACTGAGCGTGGAATTAAAGTTTGAGGATGAGGAAGGCAATTAGACAGGAGGTGCCGGATGAAAAAAAACATTCGAACCATTATTGTTGTGGTAATCTGTGCTGCACTGATCGTGGGGTATTATTATTATCTGTCTACACGGGATAGCGGTGGCGCACAGAGTAAAGGCGATGAAGAGACCGAGGTAGAAAAGGTCATTGGACTTCCTATTGAGGTGGACTATCCGTCTACACCCCGTGAGGTTGTAAAGGTGTTTAACCGTATTCTGAAATGCTACTACAATGAGGAATATACGGATAAACAGTTGGTCAAACTTGCCAACAAGCAACGAGAACTTCTGGACGAGGAACTGTTAGAGAATAATCCGGATACCCAGTATATCCAGAACATCCGAGCGGACATCAAGAACTGTAAAGAAGAAAAACGAACCATAAGCAGCATATCCATGTGCGGAACCAACGAAGTGATCTATAAGGTAATTGACGGAAGGGATTGCGCTTATGTAACCTGCTCCTATTTCATGAAAGTGGGAAAGGAATATGAAACTACGTACCAGCGTTACGTGTTGCGTCGGGATGATGACGGCAACTGGAAGATACTGGTTTATTACGTCATTGAAGGGGAATAAAAATGGAAAAAGAGATAAATATCCTGGCGATCGAAAGCTCCTGCGATGAAACGGCTGCGGCAGTGATCCGTAATGGCCGTCAGGTCCGGAGCAATGTGATCTCATCCCAGATCGCACTCCATACCCTGTATGGGGGAGTGGTGCCGGAAATCGCGTCAAGAAAACATATTGAACGGATCAATCAGGTGATCGAGCAGGCACTGATCCAGGCGGATGCAACCCTGGAGGAGATGGATGCCATTGCCGTAACCTATGGTCCGGGACTGGTAGGGGCCCTGCTGGTTGGCGTGGCGGAAGCAAAAGCACTTGCTTATGGTGCAAACAAGCCATTAGTGGGAGTGCATCATATTGAAGGACATATCTGCGCCAATTACATTGAAAATCCGGAATTGGAGCCTCCGTTTATGTGCCTTGTGATCTCGGGAGGACACACGCATCTGGTGAATGTCACCGGATACGGAAACTACGAGATCCTGGGGCGTACCAGAGATGACGCAGCAGGAGAGGCGTTTGATAAAGTTGCCAGAGCCATTGGACTGGGCTATCCGGGAGGACCCAAGATCGAAGCAAAAGCGAAAGAGGGCAACCCTAAGGCTATTGCGTTCCCAAGAGCAAAAGTGGCAGACGGGCCGTATGATTTCAGCTTCAGTGGCTTGAAGTCTGCTGTGTTGAATTATATCAACGGTTGTAAAATGAAAAATGAAAGTTACAGCGAGGCTGATATCGCAGCCTCTTTTCAGCAGTCAGTAAGCGATGTACTGGTAGAGCATGGTATGCGGGCGGCAAGGGAGCATGGTGTGAAAAAGTTTGCCATTGCGGGAGGCGTGGCTTCCAATGGAACTCTTCGTGAGGCATTCCGGACAGCCTGTGAAAAAGAGGGAATTTCCTTTTATCACCCCTCACCTATTTACTGTACCGATAACGCAGCTATGATCGGTGTGGCCGGTTATTATGAATACCTGGCCGGGACCAGAAGTGATCTTAATCTGAATGCCATTCCGAATCTGAAATTAGGAGAACGTTAGATGAACGGAAAGATCTCAGCGATCCTGCTGGCAGCAGGAAGCGGAAGCAGAATGAAAAGTGACACCAAAAAACAATTTATGGAACTGGCCGGAAAGCCGGTTCTATATTATTCTCTGCGCGCATTGGAAGAAAGCCGGGTGGATGAGATCATTCTGGTGGTATCCAAAGAAGATAAGGACTATTGCCAATGTGAACTGGTGGAAAAGTACGGTTTTTCCAAGGTGAGCAACATCACTGAAGGCGGAAAACAACGGTGGGAGTCGGTGGAGCAAGGCCTCCTATGCGTTACGGGGCAGTATTGTCTGATCCATGACGGGGCAAGACCGCTGGTCCGACCGGAGACGATCAATGAACTGATTGACGAAGGGGAAAACCGGGATGGACTGATCCTGGCGGTTCCTGTGAAAGATACCATCAAAGTAGTGGGTCAGGATGGAGAAATTGTGCAAACACCAAACAGGGATACCCTGTATGCGGCGCAGACTCCTCAGATGTTTCGTACCCAATTGCTGAAGCAGGCATACGCTCTTATGCAGGAAGATGCCACCCCGGCGATTTCCATAACTGATGATGCCATGCTTGTTCAGCATTACACCGGTGCCAAGGTAAAAGTTTTTCCGGGAGATTACACCAATATAAAAGTGACTACGCCGGAAGACATGGGGCTTGCCGCGTTGTTTATTAGGGAAAAATAAAATACTCTCTTTCCTACGGAAAAAATGTATGCAACTTCTGTGAAAAAATGTATGCAACTTCTGTGAAAAATTTGTTGACAGAGGGAGAATTAGATGATAGAATAATTCTTGCGTTTGGAAAAACGAAAGATGCAGAGGTGTCCGAGTGGTTTAAGGAGCTGGTCTTGAAAACCAGTGATTCCGAAAGG